>CAVBAX010000078.1:0-6946 GCA_963593105.1 Candidatus Methanomethylophilaceae archaeon
CTTTTAAAGAATTGATTTCTTTATCAAGATGTTCAATATCTACTACTACACCATTGCCAATAACGTTTACTGTTGATTCTCTTAAAATACCAGAAGGCAATAGATTTAAGATAAATTTACCTTTTTCATTTTCAACAGTATGTCCTGCATTATTACCACCTTGGTAACGACATACTACATCATAATCTGAAGATAAAAGGTCAACCATTCTGCCTTTTCCTTCATCACCCCAGTTAATTCCTACAATCGCTGTTAACATATTTTCCTCCTTATACGTTTACGCTGTTGTCGATTTCTTTATCTAAAATAGCACTATATTTCTTTAATTCTTCTTTTACTTCTTTTAAATACATATCGCATTGTTTAGATGCTAAACCTGTAAAATGGCCATTCTTTAAGATATCTTCAATTTCTTGTTTAGATAAACCAAAACGTTCATCATTTTCAATTCTTTTAATCAAATCGTTATCTTTACCTTCTTCTTTTATTGCTTTGTAGGCATCTAAAGAATGCTGTCTAATTAACTCATGAATCTCTTGTCTATCTTTACCTTTTTTAACTGCTTCCATCATTATATTTTCAGCAGCTATGAAAGGTAGCTCTTCCATTAAATGCTTGTTTATAACACTTGGATAAACCTTGCAATTATTAATAATATTTGAATATAAAGTTAATACACCGTCGATGGCTAAAAAAGCTTCAGGAATTGAAATACGTTTATTAGCTGAATCGTCAAGAGTTCTTTCAAACCATTGATAACCAGCTGTCATAGCAGGATTTAATTCAAGTGACATTACAAGTCTACATAATGATGAAATTCTTTCTGAACGCATTGGATTTCTTTTATAAGCCATAGCGCTTGATCCAACTTGTCCTTGTTCAAATGGTTCATCAAATTCCTTAAGATGAGAAAGCAATCTAAAATCATTAGAGAACTTTTGACAACTTTGAGCTATACCGCTTAAGACACTTAAAGTAAAATAATCTACTTTTCTAGAATAAGTTTGACCACTAACTGAATAACATGATTCAAAACCCATTTTTTTGGCAATTAACTTTTCAAGTTCAAATACTTTATCTCCATCATTGTTAAATAATTTAAGAAACGATGCACCAGTACCGGTTGTGCCTTTACATCCCAAAAGCTTTAAATTACTTAGACAATAATTTAAATGATTTAAGTCCATCATCAAATCTTGAAGCCATAAAGTAGCGCGTTTACCAACGGTAGTTGGCTGGGCTGCTTGGAAATGGGTATAAGCTAAAGTATCTAAGTCCTTATATTTATCGACAAAGACACAAAGACTATTAATTAATTGAACTAGTTTTTCTCTAATTAAAAGTAGTGCTTCCTTTTGAATTATAATATCAGTATTATCACCAACATAACAACTAGTGGCTCCTAAATGAATGATTGGCTCTGCCTTAGGACAAGCCTTGCCAAAGGTGTGAATATGAGCCATTACATCATGTCTTAGAATACTTTCTTCTTTTTTGGCATATTCATAGTCAATATCATAAATATGTTCCTTCATTTCCTTGATTTGTTCATCTTTTATATCTAAACCAAGTTCTTGTTCAGCTTCAGCAAGGGCAATCCAAAGTTTTCTAAAAGTAGAGAATTTATTATTATCTGAAAAGATTTCTTGCATCTGTTTAGATGCATATCTAGTACATAGTGGATTTGTATATGTGTCGTTCATCCTAAGCACCTCAAAACGTAGTAATTATACTATATTTACTCATTATAAAAATATTAACATTTGTGAAATTTTTGGTTTATAATAACTTTATAAGTAATTTGGGGGAATCTTATGAATAATAAAATTATTGCGCTTTGTGGCAAAGGCGGGGTAGGCAAGACTTCTTTGTCTGCCACAATTGTTAAAATACTTTGCGAAAAATATCCCAATAAGAAGATTTTGGCCATTGATGGCGATCCTTCAGTTGGTTTAGCTACTGCACTTGGTGTAAAAGAATCAGGAACTATCAACGATATTAGAGAAGATTTTATTAAATTAGCCGATGAAAGAAGAGACAGTGAGGCTATCGAAATGCTTCATGAAGCAAGAGATCAAATCTTTGATAAATTAGTTGAAACTGATACTTTTTCTTTTTTAGCGATAGGTAGGCCTGAATCAAGTGGGTGCTATTGCTCAGTAAATGATTATTTAAGAGATTTAATCACAATGGTCGCTGATCACTTTGACTATGTAGTGATAGATGGTGAAGCAGGTATTGAACAAATAAATCGTAGAGTAATGGAAAAAGTTAATAATCTAATATTTGTAAGTGATGCCTCCAAAAAAGGAATTGACGTAATAAAGACAATTGATAAGGTAGCTAAGGAACTTGTAATGTATGAAAAGGCTGGTGTTATTATCAATCGTTGTTCAAATGTTAATCTATTAGAACATATTGATCTAGGTGATTTGAAATTACTAAGCACAATTGGTGAAGACAAGACAATTCAAGAATATGACATTTTAGGAAAATCAGTACTAGATATTCCTAAAGATTCAAATATCTATAAGGGCGCTTATAAAACATTAAAAGAAATGGGGATTATACAGTGAAAGATTTAAAACACATGTTTGAACTTGAAAGGCTTTTAGAAGAAAGTGAAAACAAGTATGTAAAAGCAAGTCAAGAAAAAGGTAATAAGTGTATCGGTTATGCATGTTATAACGTGCCTGAACCACTACTTAATTTAAGCGGTTGTTTCTCAATAAGACTTAGAGCTCCAAGAAGTGGTTCACTTGATATCAGTACCTACTATATGACTAATTTCTTATGTGAATATACTAGAGCCTTACTAGAAAGAGCGATTGAAGGTGGCTATAACTTCCTTGATTGTTTGATTACACCAGATGGTTGTTCAATGCTTAATAGATGTATTGAAAACATGGAACTATTACATACCATGAAGAAAGATAATTTCTTTTATGAATATATGGAAATTCCAATGAAGGCTGATGATAATGGTTTAAATCTATATATACTTCAATGTAAAAATCATATCTTAACACCTTTAAAAGAAAAATTTGGCATTGATATAAGTGATAAAGCCTTATTTGAAGCGATTGATAAACATAATAGAGTATGTGAACTAATTAATGAAATTGGTCAATATCGTAAATTAGACAATCCAACAATAACAGGCCATGAGTTCCACATCTTATGTCTAGCTTCTTATTCTATTCCAAAAGATGATATCATCCCACTTCTAGAAGAAACACTTGAAGAATTAAAAACAAGAAAGCCGGATGATAAGTGTCCATATAAAGTAAGAGTAGAAGTAGTAGGTAGTGAAATTGATGATTTAGATTTCATTAAAACTATTGAAGATTGTGGTGCTTATGTATGCGCTGACAGATTCTGTTATGGTTCTTTCCCTGGAAGAGAAAAGATTGTGGTAAATGAAAATGAAGATCCTTTAACCGCAATATGTCGTAACTATATGTATGCTTGTCAATGTCCTCGTATGATGAATCAAGATAAGATTCAAGGCAGAAGAAAATATGTGGCTGATATCGCAAAGGAATATAAGGCTGATGGTATTATCTATGAACAAGTTAAGTTCTGTGATCCTTGGGCATATGAGAGAATGGTTGGCACTGTTGATTTAAGAGAAAAATATGGTTATCCTGTATTACAACTTGATAGACCATACGCAAATGGCGGTAGTGGTCAAATAAGAACAAGAGTACAAGCTTTTGTTGAAAGTATTGAAATAAAGAAACTAGGAGGAAAGAAATAATGGCTAAAGAAGTTGGAAAAGATAGTTTTGGTTCTTTCTATTCTGGTGGTAAAGTCTACAATAGACGTGAATGGCGTGGTCTAAAAGATACTTTGTATGACTATTCTAGATGGCTATATATCATGGGCCAATTGGCAGGCTTTATTATTAAGCCTAGAAATATAAAAGCTTTCTTTAGATACAGATGGATGTCAAATTATTTGGCAGTACCAATGATGGTTGATAAGTTCTCTCAAGGCTTAAGAGGACCACAACTTAGAATTCTGCATGAAGAATTTGACATTATTATTTATGATGTTGCCAAACTTTTAGATTCATTATTTAAGGGTGATAGAAATGTTGGCAATGATAAAAAGTTTTCCGATAAAGTTGTTTTATTAGATGAAAATGAAATGACAGCCGTTATGATGGGCTTTCCTACTTTAAAAGGACTAAGTAGAGAAACACCAGCTGTTTATGTTTCGGTTTTATTAAATCAACATGCTGCAGAAAAATATATTGATATCGCTCAAGAATATGGTTTACCAGGTGATGTTTGTCCAATGCCTGAAGCTGAGGCTGGTGTCTCTATTGCGGATGATTTCCCAGTGCTTGGCGCTTGTGCTGTACAATGTAATACAACTTGTGATGGCTCTTTAATGGGCAATGGTGTTATTTCTAAAAGACTTGAACTTGAAGATGGCGTGCCATGTTTCCAATTAGCTGCACCTTTACGCCACAAGGAAGATGATGTACAAGAATATGCCGCTCAAGAAATTAGGAATTGTATTAAATTC
Organism: Candidatus Methanomethylophilaceae archaeon; assembly: GCA_963593105.1. Lineage (GTDB taxonomy): Bacteria > Bacillota_I > Bacilli_A > Erysipelotrichales > Erysipelotrichaceae > Colivicinus. The sequence goes on from CAVBAX010000078.1 coordinate 4,537, forward strand.
ATTGAGGAAAAAACAGGCGAAAAGTGGGATTGGAAATATTACTTTGAATGTGCTAAAAGAGTCAATATCGCTACCAAAGCCCGCAATGAATGGTTAGATATTAATAAGACTGATTACCCACAAGTTGTTGGTGGCAATCTTGCCTTATATACAGAAACTAATTATATGGCAGTATGTGGTAAGGTTGATTTATTTAGAAAGGCTGATGAAAAGATTACACAAATCGCTAAAGAAGCTTATAAAAATAAGAACATGCTAGCGAAACAGTATCGTCATAGAGCTATTGTATGGGGTGTTCAATCACATTTCTATATGGACTTCTTAGTATGGCTATTAAACTGTTGGGGTATTGTTCCTTTAACAGATATGCTTTCAATGGTTAACACAGACATGATAGCTGAAGAAGATACGCCAGAAAATAGAGAAAAAGCTATCTATGATATGGCTTGGCTTACTGAAAACATGATTATGCGTAATCGTACTCATGGTGGCTATAAAGTGTTATTAGATGATTTATGGGAGATATGTGAAGAATTTAGAGCTGATACCGTAATTCTTTGGGAACATATGGCTTGTAAGGCACTTGATGGTATGCATGGTCAGTTTGAAGAAAAGGCTAGAGAAAAAGGTATTCATTTAATTTGGGTAAATCATGATTTGTTTGATCCACGTGTAACAAGTAAACAAGCAATCAGAGATCAAGTTAATAAATATATGCGTACAGTTTTAAGAGAAGAACCTATCGATCCTTCTCTAGAAATAATTAATGATGAGAGGTCTTGGTAATAATGAAATATTTTGGTGGATGTGATTCAGGTAGTACATATACAAAGTGTGTTATCTTAGATGAAGAAGGAAAAATAGTAAGTGATGTAACAATCAGAAGTAAGATTAATACAATTGATTCTTGCAATGACGCTTTAAATCAAGCTATTAGTAAGGTAGCTGATTTAAATAGTCCTAAAGATTTAAGTTATTTAGTTGGTACAGGATATGGAAGAAATAAGGTACCATTCGCAGATGAAAATATTTCGGAAATATCTTGCCACGCTATGGGCGTCCATGTTGCCGACCCTGGTGTAAAAGCCATCATTGATATTGGTGGTCAAGATGTTAAGGGTATTGCGGTAGATAAAGATGGAACAGTATTAAATTTCGCCATGAATGATAAATGTGCAGCTGGTACTGGTAGATTCTTTGAAGCTATGGCTAGAGCATTTGAAATGAGTCTTGATGATTTCTCTAAATTATCTTTAAAGGCTAAAAATATTATTCCTATTACTTCCCAATGCACCGTATTTGCCGAGTCAGAAGTTATCTCACTTGTAGGTGAGGGAAAAGCTACTGATGAGATTGCGGCAGGTATTGAACTTGCGGTTGCGAAAAGATGTTTCGTTATGGCTAAAAAAGCTGGGGCAACTGATAAGATTACTTTAACTGGTGGTTGTGCTAAAAATGATGGCTTAAAGGCCGCAATTGAACAAGTATTAAATCTAAAAGTAATTGATTTACCAATTGATCCGCAATTAATGGGCGCTCTTGGTGCTGCAGAATTCGCAAGAAAGAAAGGCTTGGCTTAATGAGAACAATTTTACAAATTATTAAAGTTATACTTATTATCTTAGCGATATTTTTCCCATTAACTTTTATTATTTATTTCTTTAATTTAGATATGAAGCTTACTTCAAAATTACAGGGGCCTATTCAAAAGCTTTCTGAGAAACAAAAAAGGGACCGTCATCTATAATGGTCCTTTTTGATGATGAAATAAAAAGAGTTTACGATCTTTTAAAACAACTACAATTAAAACAATTAGCTATCACAAATAATCTAATTGAAGATGTAGGCTCTGATAATATGATATTTAAAAGCGATAGTGCTTTTGAACTAGGTGAAATAAATTCACTTTCTTTTGAGCTTATGACAAGCGCTATAGATATAGAAGATGGAATATATTTATGTGGTAAAGACTTAAATGAAATAAGTTCAAATGAAGACTTTATGCGTATCACTTTATTAAATGTTAGAGATGATAAATTAAGTGGCAATGCTTTATATGATAGGCTTGAACAAATTAAACTGGCTAAGTATAAAGTCTCGCCAAAGGGTTATATGCTTAGAACTAGTATTGGTGGCAAGGAAAGAGTTAGGGTCTCAAATAGTTTAGATGCATCTTTTTCTCAGATTGCTAGTGCTTATTTAAAAGAATATAAAAAGTTAAATTATGTAAACAATGTGACTATAATATTTATTGTTGGTAAATGTGATTTATTTAATGACTTTGTAAAAATTGCCAATAAGAAAAAAGAAATAAGCGATACTATCGATCACATCTTAAAAGGTCTTATGATAAATGATTGTGATGCTTGCTCAGTTAAGGATTTATGTGATGAGGTAGAGGGCTTAAGGG
>CAVBAX010000079.1:0-6932 GCA_963593105.1 Candidatus Methanomethylophilaceae archaeon
GTTTTCAATATTAGTGATGAGGTTTTTGATTTATTAAGAAAAGCATATGAAAATCATCAAAAAGTTGATGGTTTGATTCATGAAAGAATGATGGCTTTATTTAATTTATATTTAGTAATTGGTGGTATGCCTGATGGTGTCGCTAAATATAAAGAGAAACAAGAAATAGATGACATAATGTCAATTCATTTAGAAATCGTTAAGCAATACAAGGTTGATTTTACTAAGTATGAAAGTGAGAATAAAAAGCTAATAATTTCAAACATCTATGACTTAGTTCCAAGTGAACTTAATGAATCTAATAAGCGTTTTAATATCGCTGATATAAATAAGAATCTAAGATATGAAAGAATAAATGATAGTTTTATATGGCTATACAAAGCTGGGGTTTGTTTGCCAACTTTTAATGTAACTGAGCCTAAGTCTCCTCTTAAAATTAATGAAAAGCATTCTTTAATGAAGGTGTTTATGTCTGATGTTGGTTTGCTTACAACTATATATGGTAAGGGGTGCAAGCTTAAATTATTATCTAATGACAACGATATAAATAAGGGAGCTATATATGAAAATGTGGTAGCTCAAGAGTTATCAAATAAAGGCATTGATTTGTATTACTATAATGGGAAAAGATTAGGTGAAGTTGATTTTTTATTTGAGGATAATAAGGGCGTTGTTTTAATAGAAGTAAAAAGTGGTAAGAATTATACAAGGCATTCAGCTATTAATAATATTTTAAAAGAATATGGCAGTAATATTTATAGAGCGATTGTTTTTAACAATGATAATGTTAAGGAAAAGGATGGAATTGTTTATTTACCTTTATATATGTTGATGTTTCTTGAAAAAGATATAGATGTAGATATAGATATCAGTATCGATAAATATAAGTTTTAAGGTGTGTTGTTTTTGTAGAGATTTGCACATTTTCACAATTTAAAAGCGTTTTATTAATTATAGATTCTTAGCTAGCTTATAATATTAGACATGGATAATAAAGAAGAAAAGGCCAGTGGTTCTGGCATGGAAAAGGTTGCTTCTTTCATTGTTGATAGAAGAAACTTATTTTTCCTGATTTATATTTTTGCGATTCTGTTTTCAATCTTTTCAATTGGTTGGGTACAGGTAGAAAATGATATTACTACTTACTTACCAGATGATACTGAAACTAGACAGGGCTTAACAATAATGAATGATAACTTCATTACTTATGGTAGTGCTAGGGTTATGGTTTCAAATATTGGTTATGAAAAGGCTTTAAGTATCAAAGATGAATTAGAGGAAATAGATGGTGTTACTTCTGTTGAGTTTGATAATTCAAGTGATCATTTTAATAATGGCTCAGCTTTGTATTCTATTACTTTTGATGGAGAAAGTGATGATGATATTTCAAAGACTGCTATGGATGAGGTTAAGGCTAAATTAGCTGATTATGATACTTATGTTGATAGTGAAGTAGGTGTTGATAGTTCAGCAGAATTAGCAAGTGAAATGGTTGTTATTGTCATTGTGGCTGCGATTATCATTGTGATTGTGCTTACTTTGACATCACGTTCATATGCTGAAGTTCCGGTTTTGATTTTGACTTTTGGTGTAGCGGCTATTTTAAACATGGGAACCAATTTCTTATGTGGTAAGATTTCTTTTATTTCAAATTCTGTTACGGTTGTGCTTCAATTAGCGCTAGCCATAGACTATGCGATTATTTTATGTCATAGGTTTTCTGATGAACATGAAACATTAGATGCAAGAGAGGCTTGTATTAAGGCTTTATCTAAGGCTATTCCCGAAATTAGTTCTTCTTCTTTGACTACTATTTCAGGTTTGGCTGCTTTGGGTTTCATGCATTTTGGCATTGGTATTGATTTGGCTGTTGTTTTGATTAAGGCAATATTCTGTTCATTACTTTCAGTGTTTACTTTAATGCCTGGTTTGTTGATGTTGTTTTCTAATTGGATTGATAAGACTCAACATAAAAACTTACTTCCTAAGATTTCTGTTGTTGGTAAGATTGCCAATAAGACAAAGTATGTTATTCCACCTTTATTCTTAGTTTTAATTATTGGAGCTTGTTATTTCGCTAATCAATGTCCTTATGTTTATTCTTATACAGATTTAGAGACTGCTAAGGCGAGTGAGTCACAGATTGCGAGAAGTCATATTAAGGCTAATTTTGGTAATTCTAATATGGTTGCGATTATTGTGCCTAAAGGAAGTTATGATAATGAGCGTAATGTTTTAAATGAAATAGAAGAATTAGAGGGTGTTAAGTCAACTCAGGGTTTAGCTAATGTAGAAGCTATGGATGGTTATATGTTGGCTGATGCCTTAAGTCCTAGAGAGTTTTCAGAGTTGACTAATTTGGATTATGAAATTGCCCAGGTATTATATTCAGCTTATGCGCTTAAAAATGATCAATATGGTGAACTTATCAATGGTGTAGGTAACTATAAGGTTCCTTTGTTTGATATGTTTATGTTTTTAGAGGATGAGATGGATAGTGGTAATATCTATCTAACTGGTGATGTTCAAGATACCCTAGATGATTTGTTTGATCAATTAGATAAGGCAAAACTACAACTTCAATCTGATGATTATAGTAGACTTGTTGTTTATTTGAACTTGCCAGAAGAGTCAACTGCTACAACTAAGTGTCTTGATGAAATTCATGAGATTATTGGTAAGTATTATTCAAGTGATTATTATGTTGTGGGTAATTCTACTTCAGCAATTGATTTGTCTAGTTCATTTATTGGTGATAATACTTTGATTTCAATACTTTCGGCGTTGTTTGTAATTATTATCTTGTTGTTTACTTTCCAATCAGCAGGTTTACCAGTGTTACTTATTATAGTTATCCAGGGTTCTATTTGGATTAACTTCGCAGTTCCAACACTTACAAATGAACCTTTATATTTCCTAGGCTATTTGATTGTAAATTCAATTCAGATGGGTGCTAATATTGACTATGCGATTGTTATTTCAAGTCATTATACAGAACTTAAGGAAGAGGGTTTAAAGCCAAGTGAGGCTATTATTGAGGCGCTTAATAGCTCTTTCCCTACAATATTTACATCTGGTTCTATACTTGCTAGTGCTGGTGTATTAATTTCATATATGACAACCAATCCAGTTATTGCGGCAATTGGTGAGTGTTTAGGTAGAGGTACTATTGTTTCAATTATTTTGGTTTTCTTTGTTTTACCACAAATATTAGTTTTAGGTGATTTCATTATTGAAAAGACTTCATTTAAGATTGAGACAAATCTTAGCAAGAATATGCAAAATACAAATGGTACTATCGCTCTAAATGGTCGTATTAGAGGCAAGGTTAATGGTTATGTTGATGGTGATTTCAAGGGTGTATTAAGAGGTCAATTAAATGCGCTTGTTAGTACTGAAGGATTCGAACCCCAAAAGGAGGAAAATAATCATGAAGAAAAAGCTTAGTATTTTAGTTGCTTTATTATTGTTGATTGTTACTCTTCCTATATATGGCGATGATAATGTTGTTCATATAAAAAGCGTTAAGGATTGGAATAATTTAGCTAAAAATTGTATTAATGATGATTATTCTAATGATTTAGTTGTAAGTTTGGATGCTGATTTAAGTTTTGATGGTGATTTTACTTCTATTCCTTATTTTAATGGTGAGTTTGTTGGAAATGGTAAAAGTCTTAAGAATATTGTGCTAGATGCTAGTGAAGATAATAATGGTGTCTTTAGGATTACTGGTACTAGTGCTTCTATTTCTAATTTGTTTGTAGAATATAGTTTTGACTTAAATGCTAATAATGTTGGTTTTGTTGGTTATAACCAAGGTAAGTTGTCTAATTTAACTATTAGGGCTTCTTTATCAGGGATTGATAATGTTGGTAATATAGCAGGCTATAATGCTTCTAGTGGTTCTATAATAAATTGCCAATCTTTGGGTGATGTATATGGTAAGCATTATGTTGGTGGTGTTGTTGGTTTAAATTATGGACTTGTTAAAAGTTCTAGTAATAGAGCAAGTGTTAATACGGTTGTAAAGGATGATACAGTTGATATTAAGTCTATTACTTTGTCTTCTTTAACTTCTACTGAAAATGTAGCTAGTGTTACTGATGTTGGTGGTATTTGTGGTAGTAATTTTGGTTCTATTAAGAATTCTAATAATTTTGCCACTATTGGCTATGAGCATGTTGGTTATAACATTGGTGGTATAGCGGGTAGTGAATCTGGTTATATTTATTCTTGTGTTAATAATGGAAGTGTCTATGGTCGAAAAGAGGTTGGTGGTATAGTTGGTCAATTTGAGCCAGCTATGGCGCTTAATTTTAAGGAAGATTATCTTCAAACCATGAAAAGGGAAATTGATGATGTTTCAAGTGCGGTAGATGGTGCTTTAGATCAAGTCAAGAATATGAATGATGTTAGCTATGATGGGTTGCAGGATATGGCTGATAGTCTAAATGAGGCAAGTGATAGTTTAGATGTACTACTTAGAAGTGGTTTTGTCTGGAATGAAGAAGATAAGAAGCTTGAAAGAAGCGAGGAATATGAAACTGCTAGGGCTGCTTTTTCTTCAAGTTTAAGGTCTGTTTTTGATACAATGTCTGATATTGCGGATGCTAATAAGGATTCTGGAAGTGATCTTAATTCTTATTTGAATAATGTTAATGATAGTTTAAGTGCTTTGGCTAATAGTGCTGTTAATTTTTCTGATTCTATTACTAATGATAAGTTAACTTTTGAGGATGTTTCTCTTAATGATAGTGATGATGTTGTTGAGGGTAAGGTAAAGTCTTGTTTTAACTATGGCGATGTAGATGGTGATATCAATGTTGGTGGTATTGCGGGTGCTGTGGCAAGAGAGAATGATTTAGATCCAGAAGATGATTATACGATTACTGGTCAAACTTCTTTGAATGCGACTTATAAAATAAGAGCTGTGGTTGATGATTGTATAAATTCTGGTAAGGTAACTTTAAAGAAGAATTATGCAGGTGGTATTGCGGGTAATCAGGATTTAGGCGTTATTAAGAATTCAATTAATTATGGTTTATTAAAATGTGAAGAAGCTGATTATGTTGGTGGTATTGTTGGTAATTCCATTTCTAATGTCAATGATAATTATGCTAAGTGTTTTATCTATGGTGATGAGTATGTTGGTGGTATAGCTGGTAAGGGTAGCAAGCTTAGTGGTAATTATTCTTTAGCTCAAATAAATGAGGCTAATACTTATATTGGTATGGTGCTTGGTGCTTATGCAAGTAGTGATAATGAATTGGTAGAGGATAGTGACTCTATTGTTGATAACTATTATTTATATGATGATTATGGAGCTATTGATGGTATTAGTTATAAGGATAAGGCTTATTTGATGGCTTATGATGATTTCTTGAGTTTAGATATAGCTGATAATCTTAAGAAATTATATGTTTATTTCTTAAATGATGATGAGATTGTTTCAACTAAGACTGTTAATTATGGTGATAGTTTAAGTTTGAGTGATGTTCCTTATATTAATGAAAAGGATAATGATTATGGTTCTTGGGATGGATTAGTTGGTTCTAAGCTTAATAATATTACTAGGGATTTATTGTTTGAGACTTCATATGATAATGTTTATCCTACTATTAGTTCTTCTGAAGAGCCTTTAGCTTATGTAGTTGCGGTGGGCAAGTTCTTTAAGGGTGATGAGATAAGTACCGTAATAGAGGCAAAGAGTGAAACTGAGATTACTTATAGTATTACTACTGATATTTCTTCATCAAGTAATATAAAGAGCTTAAGAGTATACGCAAATGGCTATGGTTCTTATGATGTATATGTTAATGATGAAAAAGTAGATTATGTAGTTGATGGTAGTTATTTTAGTGTTAACTATGATGATTCTATTAGTACTATTACTATTAAGAAGAGAGCTGATTATTCTTATTTAATCTATATAGGAATAGGTGCAGTGATTGTGGTTATGATTGGCACAATTGTTACTAAGAAGAAGATTAAGAAGAAAAAGGAAGCTAAGAAGAAGTAGATGTAGAGTGCCACGCTAATATCCTTACTAGATGTATTTTATAGTGTTGTTCCACAATTATAAAGGGATATTGCTTTTTATTCACCAACCATTTACACGATCCTGTACAACTAATTTATTGACACATGGCAATTTGGGCGGTTATTATATTCGTACAAGAGCCTAAGGTACTTGGCATTTGAACGCGTACGAGTATCAGGTATATTGTTTGTTTTATCCTGATAGCCAAAGTATTCCCGCTTATGATTATAAGAAAATGAATGAATGGCTATGGAATAGCGGCATTGATTATTTGGCCGTGGATAAAACTTTTGAATATTATGATGAAAGTGAAGGAACATATGATTATATAGTGCGCAGAGTGTATGGGTGCTAGATTCCTTTCTATGAAAACGATTCTAATGCAGTGTTTTATTTTGGTGATGAGGTAGCATATGATTAAAAGACTTGCGATAGTAGTTCCTTGTTATAACGAGGAAGAAGCTTTAGTTGATACAAATGAAGTATTAAATGATTTACTTAATGATTTAATCAAAAGAAAAATTATTAAAGATAATAGTTTTATTCTTTATGTTAATGATGGAAGCAAAGACAACACTTGGGAAGTTATAGAAAAAGCCTACAAGGATAGTAAGCTAGTTCATGGTTTGAATTTAGCTGGTAATAAAGGACATCAAAATGCCTTATTAGCTGGCTTAATGACGGTGAAAGATGAAGTGGATGTAAGTATTTCAATTGATGCAGATCTTCAAGATGACGTAGGTGTTATAGAAGAGATGATTAATAAATACTATGCGGGTTGTGATATTGTTTATGGTGTTAGAAATGATAGAACTAGCGATTCAGCGTTTAAGAAATTTACTGCTGAAGCTTTCTATAAGTTCATGAATATAATGGGCACTAAAACTGTATA
>CAVBAX010000080.1:0-6748 GCA_963593105.1 Candidatus Methanomethylophilaceae archaeon
AATAGTTTTACAAGTCTAGTTTTTATCATTATTTTCCTGCTTTCTTTTTTCCCTCTTACTTGAAATTAAATGCCATAAAGCAAGTATAGGATGATAGAAAATCATTCTAGGTCCGCTATAGCGCATAACCTTTCTAATTTCCTCTCTCATCTTTGGTTTATAACAATGTACCTTACAATTAACACAAAAAGTTTTTTCTTTCATAAAAGGACATTTTTCACTACGTAATTTTGCATATTCTATAAGTTCTTTGCATTCATCACACAAATCATTTCTGTGGTGATTTCTTTTACAATATAATCGAATCATTTCTTCGACTGTCTTTTGTTCCTTAAGACGTTTTCTTTCTATCTTATCCAAAGTAAATCTCCTTTTTAACTAGATAATTATAACTAATCAGTTAGCTTATGCAAACTAATGTGCTTTAAAAAAGTTAATAGAAAATCTATTAACTTAATTTTTGTTTTTAAATATTTTATCAAGAACTTTCGCAATTGATTCAATACTAATAGGCTTTACAATATGACCATTCATACCAACTTCTAAGGCTTTCTTTTTATCTTCTTCAAAAGCATTAGCGGTCATGGCGACAATTGGAATATTGGCTTTTTGATTATCTAATAGTGTTCTTATTTCTCTTGTTGCGGTATAGCCATCCATTCTTGGCATTTGAATATCCATTAATACACAATCATATTTACTAGCTGCTTCTGAATTAATTTTAGCTACTGCTAAATCGCCATCTTCCACACTTTCTACTTTCATTCCAGTTTGTGATAATAAAGCAATCGCAATTTCTCTATTTAGTTCATTATCTTCAACAAGTAATACCGTTTTATCACTATAGTCATATTGTTTATCATCTTTTATTTCTTCTTGATTATTAATGGGACTAGTTAAAACAGCTCTAAGCTCTGACATAAAGATTGGCTTTGATACAAAGGCGGTAACACCTGCTTCTTTCGCTTCTTTTTCAATATCGCTAAAATCATAGGCTGTTAAGACAATAATTGGAATATCTTCACTTATTACTTTTCTAATTCTTCTGATTGTTTCTAAACCATTTAAATCAGGCATTTGATAATCAATAATAAAGACTTTATATTCATCTTTTAATTCATTAGCTTCTTTAGCTCTGATGATAGCTTCTTTACCACTTGTAGACCAATCAGGACGCATTTTAATGTCTCTTAACATCTTGCTTACACTTTGGCAAGTATTGATATCATCATCAACAACAAGTGCTCTAGCACCTAATAATTCTTCAATTGGTTCATTTTGAACAATTTTGTCAGTAAGTGGTAAATCTAAAGTTACTGTAAAAATAGACCCCTTATCTATTTCACTTTCTACATCAATCTTACCACCCATCATATCAACAACGATGTTTTTAGTAATTGCCATACCCAATCCTGATCCTTGAATGCCACTTACCGTACTAGATTTTTCTCTTGTAAAGGTATCAAAGATATTTTCCACAAATTCTTTAGACATACCAATACCATTGTCTTTAATCACAAACTCATATGTTGTATAACCCTTTATGCTACATGGCTTTTCTTTTAAGCGAATAATAATATCACCACCATTTGGTGTAAACTTTATCGCATTACCTACAATATTAATTAGTACTTGATTTAAACGTAATTTATCAGTAATTACATCTTCATGTTCTATATCAATTGTATCAATATAAAGATTTTGATTTTTACTATCAATAAGCCCTTGAATCATTGTCCTTAAATCATGTAAAACATTTGGAATATGAACTGGCTTATTATCAAGTTTTACAACACCACTTTCAATTCTTGACATATCTAAAATATCATTTATCAAACTTAATAAATGAGTACTTGATGTATTAATTTTTGATAAGTAATCTTGTACTTGTTTTGTATCCTCAATATGAGTTAAAGCCAAAGCAGTAAAACCAATAATCGCATTCATTGGCGTTCTAATATCATGAGACATACTATTTAAGAAAGTTGACTTAGCACGATTAGCTTGTCTAGCGCTAGTTAAAGCGTTCGATAATTGTTCTTGAGTTTGTCTTTCAATTTCAATAATTTCATCAATTGATCTAAAAGCCCACATTACTTCAAAGTGATCTTCATCTTTATAGTAAGGAACAACTCTTACTTCATAATATTCATGATTAGCCTTATTAGGTATAACTTGAATACGCGTAATAAACATATCATGGTCCTTTAAATAATCCATCAAATATTCTGGATTAAATATTTCTAAATAATTAGGTTCACTTTCCTTAACAATGATATTGTCATATGAAAAATTAACCCACTTAGAAAAGCTATTTGTATATTCTTTGTTTGCATAAAAATGTGAAGTTTCTTTCATCTTCATAACCGACATATCATCATGTAACAAATCGCATGTAAAGACAGCACTATAATCAAGTGATAAAGCTTCTAATCGTTCTTGTTGAATTAGTTCTTTTCTTTTTTCTAAAGTTATATCACGCGCTGCATATAAGACATCTTCAGCTTCGTTATTTTCATTTCTATTTTGAATAATAAAACGTCCTTGTAACCATCTTCCTTCTGGATTTCTATATTCAATCACAACTGTATTTGTATCTTTTAAACGATCTCTTAAAGTAGATAAATCAAGGAAAGCTAACATCTTTTCTTGAGTATCTTTTTCAACAAAATTAGTTACGATAAATTTAACTACTATCTCATATTCATCCATCTTATGGGTAGCGTCTTGTACATTTACTGTTTCACTTAATATTTCGTATTTATGACTATCAATATTTACTCTAAAAATAGAAGAATAGATAGTTGAAAGTGCTGATATAAATTCATTATGTTTTCTAAGTTGTATTTGATAAGCTTCTTCTTTTTCTCTTTCTTTTTTCTCTCTTGCCAAATGTTCTTCAATAGTTGAATCAACATTTAAGAAAGACAATAAAACATTATCTTTATCAACTCTAGTTACTATAAATTGATAATTGTGATTTATACTTCGATAATAAGTACTAAATTCATCTTGTGTTTTTAATATTTCTTTAAAATATTCAATGTTTAAAACATGATACATTTTTTCTTTGTCATCTGGATGAATATTTTTATCAATCCAACTTTTTGCTTCAACATTAAACACAAATGTTTTATTTTGTAACTTCTCAAAAAGATAAATATCACCATCAACAATTTTTAATATTTTAGCTATTCCACTTTTTAAATTGACAAGATAAATATTTCTAAAGTTTTTAGAAAGCACATTAAAGATAGCTAACTGTTCTTCCATTTCTTTTTGATGAACTAATTCTTTTTCTTTTTCTTTTCTTTCTAATTCAGCATGTTCCTTAATAATCTTATCGATGTTTTGAAATCCTACAATGACCTTGCCATCTTCATTTAATTTTTTAAAATTATATTGGTAATTATAAATCTTGCCATCAATAAACATTCTGTAGTTACCAGTATATTCATCATGTTTTGAAAAGACTTCATTTAATTTTTTTGCACTTAATGATTTCTTTAAATTTTCTCTATCATCTGGATATACACTATCATCTATCCAGGCGTTTAAAAGGCTTTCAAAAGAAAATTCTTTATCTAATAAATCATCTAATCTTCCATCTTTAAATTCATCATTGAACTTTAAGACGATGGCTGTCCCTTTATTTAAATCAATTTGATAAATGTTTTTATAGTTACTAGATAAAGCATCAAAAGCGCTTTGGTACTTATAATCTTCTAATACTTCCACCGCAAAAATAGCTATCTTCAAATTATCATTTTCATCTGTTGCCTCTTTTATAAAATGAAGTTTGCATAAACCAGCAACCTTGCCTACAAAGTATGTACTAATATGTTTTTTATTGGCCATACGTTCATTTAAAGTGGTAATATCTAAAAAATTTAGTGCTTGATTATAGTATTCTTCTTTAGCTAAACCTTTAATAATACTTTTAATATTTTCATCAAACTTGTCTGAATCATTAAGTGAATATTTTAAAATCGCATCAGTTGTCTTGATAGTGGTATAAGTGTTTTTTAAAACATTTACTCTATGCATCGAAAGATAAATATCCGATATAGCTGAATAAGCGCTTAATAAGCCTTCTTTACGATTTTGTTTCTGAATTGAGATTATATCTTCAGAATTTCTAAAAGCACATACAATTTCAAGAGGATAGCCAACTTTAGAAACACGACGATATAAGCCGGTATAATGTTCTAACTTACCATCAATTGGCACTCGATAGCTTATTTCAAGTGTTTGTTTGCCATTTTTAAAGTTTTCAATTAAAGCTTCAGGTAAGACAAAACTTAAAAAGTTTGCGACATCTTCTTTATATACTCTATTTAACGCATAAGTAGTTAACATTTCAGAATAAGAAAAATCATCAGCTTGGCTTTGCATACCATCAGTTACATAGCCTTCAAGTTTTATGACCTTTCCTCTATTTTCTTCTGGTCTAATTAAATAAACATTTAAATAGTCAGCTGTAAGTGCACTTATCATTTCATAATAATTTTTAATTATTTCTAGTTTTTTATCATCATTAAAAGACATAACCCACCCCTTGAATTATTAATACTATTATAATTTGAAAGATATCTTTTTTAAAACAAATTAACTTTTTTAAATAAAATATAACTGTTTCTTACATTTCCTTTTAAGTGTATCATTGGTATATAAGCAAGGAGTGTTTATGAAAAAATTAATTGCGTTTTATTCTAGGGCTGGTGAAAACTATTTTGGTGGTTCAATCAAATCAATAAAAGTAGGTAATACTGAAAAAGTTGCTGATATCTTAAAAGATTTAACTAATGCTGACTTATATAAAATCGAACAAAAAGTTCCTTATGATGATAACTATAGAACATGTGTAAAACAAGCTAGTGAAGACTTTAAAACTAACGCTAGACCAGAACTTATTAATGTACTTAAAAGCATTGATGAATATGATGAAATTTATTTAGGTTATCCAAATTATTGTGGTACTATGCCTATGGCTGTTTATACCTTTCTAGAAAGCTATGATTTTTCAAATAAGGTAATTCATCCTTTTTGTACAAATGAAGGCTCAGGTCTTTCAAATAGTGAAGATGATATATTAAAAACCGCAAAAAATGCGGTTGTGACTAAGGGTTTAAGCATTATTGGCAGTAAAGCAAAAGAATGTGAAAATTTATTAAAAGAATGGATTAAATAATTATTTCTTTAAAAAGCTTAACTTAGGTAATTTATCTTCTTTGATTATCATATCTAGCATATTCGCAAATCCTTTAGGGTCTAAAATTTGAAATTGCATATGGTTATAACCATCAAAGATAATATACCTACCATATGGGTAAGCTTTTTTAACTTCATTTAAATATTTAAAGTGATCTTCAATACTACCAAATTCAAAATAAGTATGTTCTTGGAGTTTTCTAGATAAGATAGGAAAAGGTTTATCCTCTAGACTATCACTTAATTGTTTATGTAAATTAGAATAAGTTAAATATTTACCAGCTTTTATAAAATAAGGTTTGATATCATCGTTATCACACCATAATATTTTCTTTAAAGTCTTTCCTTTACTTAAATATAAACTTTTAATCGCAAGATATAAAAATAAAGTCAAAATGTGTCTTGTAGCTAGCTTTATTTGCGCAAATTGACCTCCATCTATAAAGACATGATTAATATTTAACTTTGTCTTAGATAAAAAGGCAACAGCTAAATCAGCACCAATTGAAGAGGCTACAACAAGCTCTAAACAATTGATATTTTCTTTTTTTAAAAATTCTTCAACTTGTCTTATTTCATCTAATTTGCTGATATATTTTTGTCCCTTACAATAAACAGTTGAAGTTGGAGTTATACAATAATAGTCATTTTTTAAATGTTCAATAACCGGTTTACTACTTTCGCCTACTACACCCATCGCATGAAAAAATAATATTGCAGGATTGTTTTTATCACCATATGTTTCAAATATCATAATTCACTCTTTCTAACGCATTCTGTATACATCAAAGATATTCTAGAAGTCATTAATTTAGAAAAACTCCCTTATCTTTGATTAAAGCAAGAATTCTATCATACATTTATTCATAATAAAACTAGTTAGCCTTTGCTAACTGGTTTTATTATATAACATAAGCTATTAACTTATGCCTATTTTGTTAAATCGATGATTCTTGTAGAAATTCTATCAGCTAAATATTTATTATGAGTTATGATTATTAGTCCCATATTTTTACTTTTAGCTTCTTTTAATATAACATCCCAAATTTGGGCTTGGCTTATTACATCTAACATCGTAGTAATCTCATCGCATATTAAATAATCAGGATTAGCTTTCAGGGCTCTAGCCACACAAAACCTTTGAAGCTCACCATTAGATAATTCACTAGGATAACGATTAAGCCAAGCTTCTTCAATACCATATTCCTTTAAATCAATATGATTTGAACATGAAGTTTCTTCTAACACTTTTTTAAGTTTCCATCTAGAATTAATAGCCTTTTCAGGATGTTGGTATACAAGTTGAACAGGACTTATGCCTTTATTTGGTAATGGTTTGCCATCTAATAATACTTCACCTTTATTTGGCTTTAGAAAACCCGAAAGAATTAAAGCTAAAGTACTTTTACCATAGCCACTTGGCGCAAGTATCGCAACTCTTTCTGATTTTTTTATTTCAATGTTTTTGTTTTCTAATACCCAAGCTTTTTTATTATCATATCTAAAGCAAATATTATTAGCTATTAAACTCATGAAA
>CAVBAX010000081.1:0-6576 GCA_963593105.1 Candidatus Methanomethylophilaceae archaeon
GCTACTTTACCTTCTAGAGAAAAACTATTTAAATCAAACATGCATATACCTCCCTTTAGCTATTTAAATAATACAAAATTATGTATATTATTTTCAAGTAATGATATAAAATTTAGTTATGAATAAACATAAATATGTTGTATTGGATGATGATCCAACTGGTATCCAAACAGTTCATGATGTTCTTGTGCTTGTTAAGTATGATGATGATTCTTTAATTGAAGCTTTTAAAGATGATAGGGAAATGTTTTATATTTCTACTAATTCTAGATCTTTTTTAGAAGCAGAAACAAAAGAATATCATACAGTCCTAACTGAAAAGATAGTAAAGATATCAAAGATGTTAGGATATTCCTTCACCATTATATCAAGAGGAGACTCTTCTTTAAGAGGGCATTTCCCACTTGAAACCAAAACTATCTATAATGTTTTGAAAAGTAATGATATTCAGATTGATGGTGAAATTATCTGTCCTTATTTAGATGGTATTAGAAAAACGATTGATGATGTACATTATATTGTTGATAAAACTCTAATTCCAGTAGGTGAGAGTGAATTTGCCAAAGATAAAACCTTCTTTTTTACAAGCAGCAACTTAAGGGATTATGTTGAAGAAAAGACAAAAGGTGAATATAAGGCTAAAGATTGCATAAGTATTTCAATTGCTGATTTGGATAATGAAGATATTATAATCAATAAGCTAAATGGTGTTAGCAACTTTAATAAAGTAATTGTAAATTGTGCATGTCAAAATGATTTAAAGAAATTTGTGAAAGCTTATAAAAAAACTAGTAAGAAGTTTATCTTTAGATGTGCAGCTAGTTTAGTTAAAGAAATAGGTGAAATTAGTGATAAAGACTATTTAAGTAAACAAGATTGTATAAGTGATGGAAGTGGTGGTTTAATTCTTGCAGGATCACATGTTAATAAGACCACTAGTCAATTAGCTTATCTAAATAGATATGATAAAGACTTAGAATATATAGAATTCAATCAACATAAAATCTTAGATGGAACATTACATGAAGAAGCTATAAGATGTGCAAAATTAGTTAGCGAAAAGCTAAAAGAAGATAAGATAGTTGTCTTACAAACTAGGCGAGATCGTGTTGACTTTAAAGGTGATGACAAACAAGCACAATTAAAGATGGCTACAAGTATCTCAAAAGAGTTAACTGGTGTTTTATCTTTGCTTGATATAAAGCCTAAGTTTTTGATTTCTAAAGGTGGAATTACTTCTTATGATTGTCTAAGTATTGGACTTAATGTTAAAAAGGCATTAGCACTTGGTCAAATTGAAAAAAATGTAGGTGTAGTAAAAATATTAGATGATTCTAAATTTAAGAATATGCCGGTTGTTATTTTTCCAGGTAATGTAGGAAGTGAAGAAACTTTATATAAAATAGAAAAGAGGTTAAAAGGTATGGAAAAGAAAGTATTTGGTTATCCTAAATATAATGAAAAAGGTGAAATGGTTTTAACAACATATACAAATGAATATTCAGATATGTTAATGGATATTCGTGTATATAAGTTAAATAAAGGAGATATTAAAAGTTTTACAAGTGATGATGAAGAAATTGCAGTATTACTTCTTAATGGTAAATTAGAGTATAACTGTGATGGTATTGTTTTGGAGGCTAATAGAAAATCGGTATTTTTAGATGGGCCTTATGCAGCGCATGTTTCAAAAAACAAAGTAATTAGTCTTAAAGCACTAGAAGAAACAGAAATATTGGTTCAAAAGACTAAGAATGAAAAAGATTTTGACTCTAAGATTTATAAACCATCAGATGCGCCATGGGGCTATTCTAATAAGGGCAAATATAATAACACAGCCGCTAGAAGAGTTAATACCATCTTTGATTATGACATTAATCCAAAAAGTAATATGGTACTAGGGGAGGTATTAAATGATCCAGGAAACTGGTCTGGCTATTTACCGCATCGCCATCCTCAACCTGAATGTTACTATTTCTTGTTTGATCATGAAGAAGGCTTTGGCGCAAGCTATGTTGGTGATGAAGTATTTAAGAGCACTAATAAATCTTTTTCAGCAATTCCAGGTGGCAAACTTCATCCTCAAGTTTGTGCACCAGGCTTTCAAATGTATACATGTTGGATGATTAGACATTTAGATGGCAATCCTTGGCTTCAAACATCTAGATTTGAAGATGACACTTACTTATGGCTAAAGGATGCTAGATTTGATTCTGATACCAATTCATTTAATAAATAATAATGCAATTTAACGCTGCATCATTAAATTCTGTTATCTTGAATTAAAACGCAAAATAAAACAACCCATAATGAGTTGTTTTATTTTTGAACTTATAAACATTCTTTCATAACTTCATAAGCGCCCTTAGTATTGATATCATTTAGATATTTACATACAGCACTTTCAAAGCCAGGTATTAATGTCAAATCTTGACCCCAGAAGTTAATATTAGAAGCTACTGCTTTAACAATTTGTTCAACATTATCATCTTTATGAGCTAGATAGAACTCAAGAACTTCTTTATCATCTGATATGATGTATTCTTCACCATCTTCTCTATGTGCTACAAGCCCTTTTTCATTTAGTTCTTTTCCTTGATAGAACTTAATATAGAAGGCAAAACTAGCGCTAATACATTCTGGAAGTTTGTTGTATTTATTTACATAACCAAGTAAAGAAGGCATAACTCTTGCTTTCCACTTAGAAGTAGAGTTTAAAGAAATACTTAATAATTGGTGATCGATAAATGGATTTTTAAATCTATCAATTACTGATGCTGCAAATTGTTCACAATCTTCTTTCTTTAAAGTTAATGTTGGTATAACTTCATCGAATAATGTTTTATTCATAAATGAAGAAATTACTTCATCATGCATACAATCTCTTACAATATGTTGACCTGCTTGGTATGCACCTAAAACAAATGAAGTATGTGCACCATTTAAGATACGTACTTTTCTTTGTTTATATGGTTTATGATCATCACAAATCAAAATTGGTAGACCTGCCTTTTCGCAAGGAAATTCATCTTTAATAGATTGAGGTCCCTCGATAACCCAAAAACCAAAGATTTCGCCAGTATCGATAATATTATCAATATAACCATTTTCATTATTAATAGCTTCTGCTTCATTTCTTGGATAGCCAGTAACAATTCTATCTACAAGTGTTGAACAGAAAATGTTTTCTTGTTTAATCCAATTGATGAATTCTTCGCCTAAATTCCAATCATTTGCATATTTTAAGACATATTCTTCTAGCTTTTTACCATTATCATCAATTAATTCACATGCTAGAATGATGAAACCTTTTCCTTTAATAGAACCAAAGTTTAAGAAACGTTCATACATAAACTTTGTAAGTTTTGCTGGATATGTGCTTGCAGGAGCATCGTTAAATTTACATGTTTCATCATAGGCAATACCAGCTTCAGTAGTATTACATACAATAAAACGTAAATCTGGATTTTTAGCACAATCCATTACGGCTTGATAGTCTGAATAAACATTTAAACAACGGCTAACACATGAAATTACGCGTTTATCATTTATTTTCTTACCATCTTGAAATCCTCTTAGATATAAGTCATATAGACCATCTTGGGAATTTATTACTTCGTTTAATTTAAAACCACCTTCTTTATTAGCGATAGGTTGAACTAGTACCACTTTTGAATTAAAACCAGCTTTTTCATTCATCATATCAATAAAGTAATCAACGAAAGCTCTTAAAAAATTACCTTCGCCAAATTGTAATACTCTTTCTGGTGCATCTTTTAAAAGATAGCCATCGTAACCAATTTTTTCTAGTGTTTTGTAACTTAATGTATCCATATTTCCTCCTATAGTGTTACACCTTTTTTAAAAATAGCTAAATCATGATAATTTGCTGCTTCGCTTTTTGTCTTTTCACCACTTGCGACATTTATTACATATTCAAATAATTCATTTGATAATTCATCTAAGGAAGTACCTTCAACTAGCTTTCCACAATTGAAGTCAATCCATTTATTCTTGTTGTTGTATAGAGTTGTATTACTTGAAATCTTAACAGTTGGGACAGGGGAAGCAAATGGAGTACCTCTGCCTGTTGTAAATAATACAATTTGACATCCACTTGCTGCTAGTGCGGTAGCAGCAACTAAATCATTACCAGGCGCACTTAATAGGTTTAGGCCTTTTACTTTAACTGTTTGGCCATAATCTAAAACATCACAAACTTTGCTGGTACCTGACTTTTGGGTACAACCAAGTGATTTATCTTCAAGGGTTGAAATACCACCTTCCTTATTACCAGGAGAAGGGTTTTCATATATTGTTTGATTATGAGATTTAAAATAATCCTTAAAATCATTGATTAATTTAACAGTTTTATCAAACACTTCTTTATTCATGCATCTGTTCATTAAAATTGTTTCAGCACCAAACATTTCCGGAACTTCGGTAAGAATAGTCGTTCCACCCTTAGATATTAACAAATCAGAGAAACCGCCAACTGTAGGATTAGCGCTGATGCCTGATAGGCCATCAGAACCACCACATTTCATACCGATTACAAGTTTTGAAACATCTACATCTTCTCTTTTATCATCGGCACATATATCGACCAGTTCTTTAATTAATTTAAGTGCTTCAGCAACTTCATCTTCACATTTTTGAGAAACAAGATATTTAATTCTATTAGAATCATTATTTTTAATATATGGCTTTAAAACATCGATATTAGAATTTTCACATCCTAATCCTAATACTAGTACACCACCAGCATTTGGATGATTAATCAAATCAGCTAAAATATTACGAGTATTTTCTTGATCATCACCCATTTGTGAACAACCATATGGATGCCTAAAGGCGTATATAGCTTCTACACTTCCCCTTATTAGCGATTGTGCTTCACTTTCAATTTCACTAGCTACAGAGTTCATACAACCAACAGTAGGGATAATCCAAATTTCATTTCTAACGCCTACTTGACCATCTTCTCTAAGATAACCTTTAAAAGTTCTTTTTTCGCTTTCTTTTAGTTCTTTGAAGTTAGGATTATATTTATATTCAAGTAAATCATTAAGCGTTGTCTTTATATTGTGAACATGGATGTGACTTCCTTTTTTGATGTCACATTTAGCGTAGCCAATAGGGTAGCCATATTTTATTACTTCATCATTTTCTTTAATATCTTTTAAAGAAAACTTATGACCTTGAGGAATATCTTCAAGTAAGGCCACATCTATTCCATCGATATTAAATTCTTCTCCTTTTTTTAAAGGTGATAAAGCTACACCAACATCATCAAGGGAATTAATTCTAATAAAACGTTTCATCAAATCTCCTTTATGTAAGTACTTACATTTCACCTATAATTTAGCACAATTTAATTTAACAATCTACCCATTTTATTAAAAAATATGTTATTTTATTTGTATAAGTGTAACTACTTACAAAATTATGAATATTTACGATATCGCAAAACTATCAAAAGTATCTATCGCTACTGTATCTAGAGTTTTAAATAATAGCGATAAGGTATCAGAAAAAACTAAGAAAAAGGTAAATAAAGTCATGGAAACCTATGGCTATAAACCTAATGTTTTTGCGCGCAGTTTAAATCTTAATTCAACTAAAGTTGTAGGTATTATGTGTCCAGATATTGACGATAGATATATGGCCAAAGGCGTATCGTGTTTAGAAAAACAACTAAAAGAATATGGCTATGATTGTATCTTGATGTGTAGTGGCTATGATTTTGAATGTAAAGTTAATTGCGTTGCTTCTTTAATAGAAAGAAGAATAGATGCCTTAATACTTGTTGGTTCTAACTATGTAAAAGATCATGGTAATAAAGATATTGAATATCTAAAAGAGGCAGCCGATAAGATGCCAGTTATTTTGATTAATGGTTATATTCAATACCCTAATATTTATTGCGTATTAACCGATAATAAAAAAGCAGTATATGATGTAACCTCTAAGATGATTAAATCTAATAAGAAAAACATTATCTTTTTATATGATTCTTACTCTTATAGCTTAAAAAAGAAGATGGATGGCTATGAAAAAGCACTTATTGATAATGGACTAAAGGTAAAAGAAGAAAATAAAATCTTTTTGCCAAATTCAATTGAAAAGACTTTTCAAATATTAGAAGAAAAAAATATCGTGTTTGATGGGGTTATCGCCTCAGATGACGCTATGGCTCTAGGTGCTCTTAAGCTGGCTTATAAAAAGGGGATAGCTGATAAAGTTGATATAGTTGGCTACAATAATTCGGATTTATGTTTAGCTTCTTTGAAAGAACTCAGTTCAATTGACTCAAAGATTGAAATACTTTCATCTATGGCTATAGATAATTTAATCAAAGTCTTAAATGGTGAAAAAGTAGCTAGTAAAAAAATAATTGATTGTGAGCTTATTCAAAGAGATACTACAAACTTTAAAGTATAAGAAAAGCCCTTTTTTGAGATAGACACTCAATTGAAAGTATTTGAATAGCCTTACAAAAGTATTCTAATTGATAGATACATTCACGATTATACTTACAATCGTTTGATAAACAAGTATTCTAATATGTTTCCA
>CAVBAX010000082.1:0-6472 GCA_963593105.1 Candidatus Methanomethylophilaceae archaeon
GGGATTACATTCACGCAATATGAGGTAGATTATGAATTTAAAAGAAATATTAAATGAAAACATCATTGACTTATCAGTTGAAGGTGATACTAAGGATGAAGTCTTACATAATATGGCAAAGCTTCTTCTTAAAAATGATTATATCGATAGTGAAGAAGAGTTTGTAAAAGGCATTTATGAAAGAGAGGCTGAAGGTCCTACTGGTATGGGAGCTGGTATTTCAATACCACATGGTAAATCTTTAGCTGTTAAAAAGATTGGTATTTGTATTGGCAAAACTAAAAATCCTGTTAAGTGGGAATCGGCAATGTATGAATCAGGTTTTCAAGAAACTAGACTTGTATTCTTGTTCTGTGTATCGGTTGATAATAGTTTTGCGCAAAATCATATGTTACTTCTAAGCGAACTTGCAGGTAAGCTTGGTAATGAAACACGTGTTAATAAATTAGTTAATGCAAAGTCTAAACAAGAAATTATTGATTTAATTCTTTGTGATGATACTGTACTTGATTCTTCTAACACTACAAGTGAAGAAGAAATTGTGGATTTGGATATAGACTTCTAATTCGTAATTAGGGTTTATATATAGCTATTAAACAGAAAGGAGATCTATTTATGAAAATTGTTGGTGTAACTGCTTGTACAGCTGGAATTGCTCATACTTACATTGTTGCAGAAAAAATTGAAAATGCAGCAAAGGAAGCTGGTCATGAAGTTAAGATTGAAACTCAAGGTACAATTGGTATTCAAAACCAATTAAGCGCAGATGAAATTGCTGCTGCTGATGTTGTTATCTTTGCTCATGATATCGCAATTAGAGACAAGGAAAGATTTGATGGCAAGCGTATTGTTGACATTCCAATTTCTGTTGCTATGAAGAGTCCTAAATCTCTTATCGCAACAATCGAGAAAAAATTAAACGCAAAATAAAAGGGGAGAATTTATTATTATGAAATTTGCTGATGTAAAGAAGCACATAATGACTGGTATCTCATTCTTGATTCCAATGGTTGTTATGGCTGGTATTATGGGTGCTATTCAAAAAGCATTCTCATGGTCAGGTGTAGCTTTATCTGATCCAATCATTAGTGGTTTAGCTTATTCTGGTTATTCAATCACTAAGCTTTCTGACTTCATGCACATGTTAGGTGAAATGAACTCTATGGGTTTCAACTGGGCATATGCATTCTTATGTGCAGGTATTGCATATTCTATTTCTGATAGACCTGGTATTGTTCCTGGTTTCGCAATTGGTTATTTCGCTGGTGGACCTACAAAGACTGGTTTTGTTGGCGCTATGATTATGGGCTTTGTTGTAGGTTATCTTGTACAATGGATGAAGTCTTGGAAGATGCCTAAGGCTTTAGCTGGTTTAATGCCTGTATTAATTATTCCAGTACTTGCTACTGCAATTGCTACATTCTTATTCTTTGGTATCTTAATGAAACCAATTTCAACAGTAATGCTTGCAATCCAAGATTGGATCGTTGGTCTAGGTGGTGGTTCACTATTTGTTTGTGGTGCTGTTATCGGTGCTTGTATGGGTTTCGATATGGGTGGTCCTATCAACAAAACTGCTTCTATGGCTGCTAACGCTTTATATGCTGATTTACCAGATGGCATTGGTGGTTGTGCTGAAACTGCTAAGATTATTGGTGGTATGACTCCAGCTGTTGGTGTTGGTCTTGCTGCTATTATTGCTCCTAAGAAGTTCACTGCTGAACAAAAGAACACTGCATATACTGCAATCCCTATGGGTCTATGCTTTATCACTGAAGGTGTATTACCTTTCGCTGCTGATGATCCACTAAGATTTATTCCATGTTCTATGGTTGGTTCTGCAATTGCTTCTGGTTTAGCTATGGCTTGGGGCATTAATACTCCTGCTGCTCATGGTGGAATTCTAGTTGCTCCTCTTTCTAATAATATTGGTATGTGGATTGTTGCTCTAGTTATTGGTTCTGTAATTACTGGTGTAACTTATGCAATCTTTAAGAAGATGCCTGAAGAAGAGGAAACTGAAGAAGAAATTCAAGATTTAGATATTGATCTATAGTCCTAAATAGAAGGAAGGTTTAATTAGCTATGTATGTAAATATGAAGTATATTCTTGATGCTGCAAATAGAGATGGCTATGCTGTTATGGCTGTTAACAGTGTCAATATGGAAATGGCTAGAGCTGTTATTGAAGCAGCTGAAGAAGAACATTCTCCAATCATTGTTCAATTTGGTGTAGGCCAAATGAAAAAGCTTGCTCATCCAGATCAAATGGTGCCTATGATTAAAGCGATGGCAGAAAAGGCAACAGTTCCTGTTTGTCTTAACCTAGATCATGGACCAAGTTTTGAAGCTGAAGTTGATGCAATTCAAAGAGGTTTCTCAAATGTTATGATTGATGCTTCTAGCTTACCTTATGAAGAAAACGTAAGAAGAACTAGACAAGTAGTTGATTTAGCTCATGGTAAGGGTATTTCTGTTGAGGCAGAACTAGGACATGTTGGCCAAGCTGCTGATGGTGATGGTAAGACAGCTGATATGTATACAAATGTTGAACAAGCTGTTCAATTTGTAAAGGAAACAGGTGTTGATGCTCTAGCTGTTGCGATTGGTACTGCTCATGGTAAATATCCTGCAGGTTATGTTCCAGTTCTTGATTTTAATCGACTAGCAGAACTTAAGGCTGCATTAAAGATGCCACTTGTATTACATGGTGGTTCAGGATCAGGTGAAGAAAATATCCGTAAGGCTGTTGCTGGTGGTATCAACAAGATTAATGTTTGTACAGATGCATTCCATGCTGCTGAAGTAGCTATGAAGGCTGCTTGGCAAGAGAATCCAAATTTAAATTATATGGAAATCTGTGCTGTTGCAGAAGCTGCCGTTAAGCAATTTGTTAAAGACTATATTCGTGTTATTGGTTCAAATAATCGTTATACATTTGAAGTTGCTGATAACGGAAGTAAGGAATAATACTTTAATCATTAGGGGGCTTTTGCCCCCTTTATTTGTATATGGAAATATTTAAAAAAGAAAATCGAATATATTTAAAAATAATATTCACTCTATGTATGTTGTCTTGTGGTGGGGTAGGCATTACATCAAATACGGTTGGTGTTTTTTATAATTATGTTGCTAATGATTTAAACATATTAAGAGGAACCTATATTATTCATAACACTATAGCTACTTTTGCTTTAGCTTTTTTTGCTTTATTTGTGCCAAGAGTTATAAATAAAGACAACTTTAGAAAAGTAATTATTGTTGCTTGTCTTATTTCTTCTATAAGTTGTTATTTAATGAGTTTTCAATCTAGTATTTGGATGTTTTATTTACTTGGATTTATAAGGGGACTTGGTAATGCTTTCTTTGCCTTTGTTGCTTTATCTTTAGTAATTAATAAATGGTTTAACAAAAACTATGGTTTAATAACATCCATTGTCTATAGTTCAGCAGGTGTTGCAGGTGCGATTCTTTCACCTTTATTTTTAAATATAATTGAAAAATATGGTTGGCGTATAGGATATAAAACAATGGGAATTTGTATGTTTATCTTTTTGCTTCCTTTTATATTTACTAAATATACACTTACTCCTAAGGAAATGGGCTTAAAGCCTTATGGTGGTGACTTTATCTTAAGTAATAGAGAAGTCAAAGAAACTAAAATTGATAGAAGACTATTTATATATATTGGTATTTTTGCAGCTTGTATTCATTTAGCTGCTGGCAATATTCAACACTTAAGTGCTCTTGCAAGTTCAAGAGGCTATAGTTTATCAATTATGTCTTTATTTGTATCACTTCCAATGATTGGTAATGTTACTTTTAAGTTTATTGAAGGTGAAATATCAGATAAGAAAAATGCGGTGTTTGCTAATATGATAATGTTGTCAATAACAATCATAGGTGTTATATTACTTTTAAACTATAATTCAAGTTTAAATTTAATTGGAACTTTATTATTTGGTGCTGTATTTGCCGAAACTGCTGTTGGTTTAACTTTAATCACAAGAGAAGTATTTGGCTTAGATAATTTTAATAAGACTTATCCAATCTATTCTTTACTTGGAAATGGTTTCTATGCTATTGCGGGTACTTTATATGGTTATTTATATGACTTTACTAAGTCTTATGATTTAGGCTTATTTATTGGTTTAATGCTTACAATAATAAGTACAGTAATGATTTATTTAAGTAAACTAAGAGTTAATAAAGTAACTAAATAATTGATAAACGATATCATAAATGAATTGAGATGTATTTTGAAGAATTGATCTCGACTCTTTTTCTTTCTATAAAGTAGTTACTTTTAATATATTAGTTAATACATTTGGGTAAAATATCGTGTCGTTTTTATCTATTAAATGGGTATTTTATTGTGACGCTCATAACAAAATATATAACTTTTTAGCAATGATTATGCCTATATTACTTGTAACTAAAACGTTATATTTTACACAATCCTTTTAAATTGATAATTTGATTTTTGACATGGGGGGGTTATTATTAAATTATAAATAAAGGGTTTATATATCTATTTATTTGTTATTGTTAATTTAATTAAGGAAAAAAGGATAAAGGATATGAAGAAATTAATAACCTTAACATTATCATTGCTTATGGCATTTTCATTGTGCTTAACAATAAGCGCCGATAATGATGATAGTGGCGATTCATCTACTATTGAAGCTAAAATAGGAGAACAAGAATATACATCTTTTGTTGAAGCTTTTAGTGCTTTGAAAGATGGCGACACATTAAAGTTAGAAGATAATGTAACTGTAATATTAAACGATAGTGGTTATGATTATCCTGGCTGTGACACAAGTTTATGGTCAAATGTTCCAAATGTAACGCTGGATCTTAATAATTATACTTTAACTACTATTTCTAATTATGGCGGTTCATATAATGTTTTGAATGTGTTTGCTGATGGTTGGACTATTAAAAATGGTTCTATGATTGTAAAACTCAAAGATGGTACTGCAGATTCATATGTGCTTG
Organism: Candidatus Methanomethylophilaceae archaeon; assembly: GCA_963593105.1. Taxonomy (GTDB): domain Bacteria; phylum Bacillota_I; class Bacilli_A; order Erysipelotrichales; family Erysipelotrichaceae; genus Colivicinus. Next base: position 5,002 of record CAVBAX010000082.1, read on the forward strand.
CTGTGGAACAAGAAGAACCAATAAATTTAACTATTGATAATGTTTCGTTATCTGGTGGCGTTGCAGCTTATAGCACTGTTACTGTCACAATGACGAATACAAAAATGGGCGCAACTGAAGTAGCGGCTACAGAATATTATTGCGGTTATGCGGAAGGAGGCGCAAAGTTCATAATCAACGGAGGTACTTATACTTCAGACGGTACTTGTCCAGTGTTCTATACTTCCGGTAGTGATTCATCCGTGGAAATATCTGGCGGCAACTTTAATGGTTCTATTTTTGGTGGAGAAGGAACTATAAGCATTTCAGGTGGCAGTTTCTCAAATAATGTAACTAAATATCTCGCTTCTGGTTATAACGCTGTTAAAAAAGCTGATGGTACGTATCAAATTGTTAGTGAAAAAGAAGAAATTAAAGTTGATGTAGATCAAAATAAAACAGCTACTCCCGCTTTAGAAGAAAGTGCATACAATATTGCTAAGTCTGCCATAGATGCGATAAATAAAGATAAAGATGAAAATGATAAAATTACTTTCGATTCTTCTACAAAGGTAGAATTAGAAATTGCAGACGCTGATTCTAATAAATATACAAAGGAAGAAGAAACAAAAGTAATTACAGAAGCTAAGAAAGTTATCACTGATATTGCTAATAAGGAAATTAAAACATTACCATTAGATATTACATTAAATGTGGTAAACGGCGAAGATAAAACTCCTATCACAGATTTAAGCGAAGAAATTACTGTTACTTTATACTTGAATGATGAAACTTTATCTGCAATCAAAGATAATAAACCAACTGTGGTAAGAATTCATGGTGAAGAGTATAAAGCTTTAGATACAACATTAAATGGTAATGCTTTAAGTTTTAAAACCGATAAGTTCTCTACTTATGTAATTGCTTATACTAATACTTCTTCATCTTCTGGTTCTAGTTCAAGTACAACAACTACTACTCCAATCAAAACATATGATGCTAAAGATAAGAACCAAGATGGTATTATCACATGTGATGAAGAAATGAATAGTACTAACTGGGTATGGTCTACTACTAAGGGTGCTTGTGTATATAAAGTAAGCAATACAAGTGCTAAATAGTTAAAGGTTGTAAAAGATTAAATAATTGAGTCACTTAATTGTGACTCTTTTATTTTGCAAGGATTTAAATAAAATAATTTATGCCTTTGTTTGTTTTACTAGACAGAACTAGATGTATTTTTGTCTAGTTACTAGACAAAAAATTGTCTAGTAACTAGATATTGTCGAGTAGATGAATATATTGCAGAAGAGTACAAAGTAAAATAAAAGGCTTAACTTCCAAATAAGAAATCAAGCCTTTAAATCAGCGATATAACATAGTGTTCAAATAATTATGATTACTTTAATTAAATGGACTATTTATTGTGGCTGTTTGCCAATATAAGCTAAGATACCACCATCTACATATAAGATGTGACCATTGACAAAGT
>CAVBAX010000083.1:0-6432 GCA_963593105.1 Candidatus Methanomethylophilaceae archaeon
GGATGGCTATGGGCAAGATCCTTTTGGAGGTAATAAGTAATGGTTGAACAAGATATCTATAAAATTGTTGAACAAATGAATAAGAATAAACTTTCTGATAGTTCAAAGGTTGATGAAATTTTTGATATGCTTGATTCTTTAACTGCCCAACCGACTAGGTCTAGTGTTTCTTATAATTCAAGTAACTCTAGAGTTTCTTCTTTAGCTGATTTAAAAAATAGTATAAGACCTATTAAAAAACCAGCATTTCCAGTAGAGATTATGCCATTTGAAAATAGATCAGATTGTTTTATCAATATCCTACAAGAAGTAAGCTATAGCAGTGATAATAATTCTGATTATGTAAAAGGACATAAAGATGCCCTAGAGAAGTATTATAGTGCTGGCAAAAATAACGCAAAGGATTTATTTATTGTTGAAGGACAAGTTAATGATGAATTAAAAAATAGAGGTAGAGCGTCTGCATCCGATTTATATGCAAGAGGCTATTATGATGGTCTAGAATATGTTTCTAGAGCTTTGTCTACTTCTAAGAATTTGATTAGTAAGAAGATGTATCAAAAATTATTAGGTGAATTAAGTTAATGAATAAAAATGAAAGAGAAAAACTTCTAGAAGAGGTTTTAAATAAAAAAAGAAATATAAGTTATGATGATTCTTTAAAAATAATAGAGTCTACCGAAAATGAACTAAATCGTTTATTAAACGCAAACAAGCAAGATATCGATGAACTAGTTAAACAAAATAATATAAGTAGTGAAGAATATTTAGCTTCTTTGAAAGAAGAAATGGAAAAAGATTTGGGAACCAAACTTGATACACCTGAAAATGTGGTTGTTGGTAAGGCTTCTAAAGAAGTTTTCGATAAGATTTGTACAGAATTAAAGAAAAAAGTGGTTGGCCAAGATGAAGCATGTGATGAGCTATCTATGGCTTTTAGAAGACCATATGTTGTAGGAAGTGATCCCAAACTTATTAGAAATTCAATTATTGTTTATGGCAATAATGGCACTGGTAGACATTTGCTTATAAAGGAAATGGCTAACTTGCTTTATAAAAATGGATTAACAATCTCAAGTGAAGTATGTAGTCTTGACATGAAAAGATATCAATCAAGTAGTCAAGAAATTTTGTTTTTACAAGATCTTTATGTAGCTTTAAGTGGTAAAAATCCGATTATTTTAATTGAAAATTTTAAGGAAAGTTCACCTATTTTTAATATGATGATAAATGAGCTTGTTTTAAATGGCAAAGTTCTTTTGAATCAAAGATATACTTTTTCTAATAATCAGATGCAAGAAGCCACTTCTAAGTTAAGTAAGGATGTCATTGACCATTTGGATGGCAATAATAAGATATTGGTATTTATATCTGAAGATGGTCCTTTGAAAATGATGGATATTTTTGGTAAGTCTTTTGTTGAAAAAATAGAAGATAAGATTGAAACTAAAAATTTAGATGAAAACGCCCTAAGAGTAATCGTAGATACTTTATTAAAAGAATTAGAGATAAAAAGCGAAACGCAATTTGAACTTGATTTAGTAATTGAAGATAATATCAAAAATTATTTGTTTAAAAATTATGCACCAAATGATGGTGTTGATTCAATTACTCCTATTATTGATAAAATCTATAATAGTTTGGTTAATATTACTTTACAAAATAATGATATTGAGCTTTTAACTTTAAGCTATGATGGTTCTATTAAGGTAAAGTTTAATGGTCAAAATGTTGATTTGGATTTAAATGACGATTCATCTAAGGAAAGAGAAGAAATTCAAAAAGAATTAGATGAAATAGTTGGTTTAAAATCGGTAAAAGATTATTTATTATCTTTAGAAAATCATATAAAGATTACTCAAATTAGAAAACAAAAAGGTTTAAAAACTGCTGATGTTTCTAAACATATGATTTTTACTGGTAATCCAGGTACTGGCAAGACAACTATTGCCCGTATTGTTTCACGTATGATGAAGGCGTGTGGTATTTTAAAACAAGGACAACTAGTAGAAGTAACACGTGCAGATTTAGTAGGTAAGTATGTAGGCCATACAGCACCTTTAACTATGAATGTAATAAATAGTGCTTTAGGTGGTGTTTTGTTTATTGATGAGGCTTATTCTTTATATAGAGGCAAGGATGATTCTTTTGGACTAGAAGCTATTGATACCTTAGTTAAGGGAATGGAAGATCATCGTGATGATTTGATTGTAATACTTGCTGGCTATTCCAAAGAAATGGAAGAATTTTTGCAAGCTAACTCAGGTTTAAAATCAAGATTTGCCAATATTATTCATTTTGATGATTACACTGGTGAAGAAATGATGATGATTGCCAAAAGCATTGCCAAATCAAAGGGCTATGTAATAAGTGATGAATTAGATAAACCATTAACTGACTATTTTACAATTGTTCAAGGTAAAAATGATCCAAACAGTGGCAATGGTAGACTTGCAAGAAATAAAGTTGAAGAAGCTATTTTAAAACAATCTAAGCGTCTTTTAGATAATCTTGAAGATGATATTTGCCAGTTAAAGTTAGAAGACTTTAATTTAAGTGATTGATATGAAATTAATAGAAATTTGGGGTGCTGATATAGATAAGGTATATAAACTACATTGTTCATTTAAAAAGGATGAAAATGGTTTTGTCAATGATGCTTATGGACTAAACAGACAAGAATACAATGATTATATAAAGAATTGTTATAATCATTCTTTGGGTATAGATTTAAAGGAAGGATATGTACCAGATACAAAATATATTCTTATAGATGATGAAGATAATTATGTTGGTATTTTCAATTTAAGACATAAATTAAATGATTTTTTAAGAAATGGACCAGGCCATATTGGCTATGGCATTTCTAATGAATATAGGCATAGAGGTTATGCCACCAAAGGCTTAAAACTGTGCCTTGAAAAAGCTAAACAAATGGGCATAGATGTTATTTATATGTCAGCTAATAAAGATAATTATCCTAGTATTAAAGCTCAATTAAATAATGGGGCTTATATAGATCATGAAGATGAAAAAGAAGTTTATACAAGGATAAAACTATAACGATGTAAAATTAAAAGGCTTAGCTTTTTGTTAAACAAGAAACTAAGCCTATATTTTATTAATCAATTGTTATTCTGCCACTACCGTAAATGTTTTCATAATTTAATAAGTAATTAGAATACTTATTAAGAGGTGAATTAGCAGTATTTACAATACCATCAGTAAATGCTGATAAGTATTTAGCTAATACTAAATAATCTTCTTCACAATAGTCTAGTACAACTTCACAATCCTTTAGCATGCTTAAGCCACTACCGCTATTTCTTAAAAGATAGTTGATGCCGCCAATTGTATATTCTTTATTTAAATCAAGTGGTATATATTCACCTGTTTCTTTATCATATATTTCAACATCATGTACTCTATAGCCATCAATTGGCGCAGATAGCCATAAGCCATTTTCATCAGTAGTTGCGCTAGGTTCAATACTTGTATCGATAGAATATTTCATACCAGCAACATGTAATAAGCTTGATTCATTAGGCAACGATCTTGCCGAGAAGTCTAAGGCATCCAATAATTCTTGGCCTGTAACTTTTGTCATACATGTAATATTACCGTATGGCATTAGGCTTTTACAATCTCTATAGGTATTAATGCCATCTGGGAAATCTTGTCTAATTCCACCAGCATTATACATAGCGATATCACAATCTATATCTTTATAATCATTAAAGTACCAATAGAAGGCATCGGCAGCTAAATCACCACTATTTGTTTCCATTTTTCTTACAATTCTTTCGCCAGTACTTGGATCATTGATATAGAAAGGAACACATGATTCATCTACTGTTTCATTAAGTTTTGTATCCGATGAAGAAATTACTTCTTGTACTAATTCATCTACTGCTTTATCTCTTTGATCATAGTCATCAATTAATGATGTAACAATAGATATGTTTCCATCTTCTACATTAACTTCCATTTGGCCAATATAAGATAAATAAGATTGAGTTTGAGTTAATACTACAGGGTTTCCATCTTTATCATTGATATAATCGCCTTCAATTTTAGTATGAGAGTGGCCATCAATAAACGCATTTAGACCACTAGTGTTTTCAATTACATCCTTACTAGTATAAGGAGAAGAGGTTTCTTCTACTCCAAGATGCCCTAATCCGATGATGACATCAGCTTCTTTTTTAGCTTCATCGATAGCTTTTTGAACAGCTTCATAAAGAGAAGAACCATCATCCCCTGAATAGATACCATAGATATAGTTGCCATCAGCATCTTGAAAATAAGTTGGTGTTGAACTGGTTATTGTCTCTGGTGTTGTTATACCGATAAAGGCGATTTTTAAATCACCAGCTTCAAGTACCTTATATGGGGCAAGAACTAAACTATTATCAGAAACGTTATAGAAGTTACATGATACATAGTCATAGTTAGATAAATCCATTAATTTAAAGACTTGTTGTTGGCCATAGTCAAATTCATGATTTCCAAGTGTGGCCAAATCATATCCTGTTGCGTTCATGATTTTAATCATATCTTCACCATTACTTAAAGCACTATAGACACTTCCTTGAACATGATCACCAGCATCAACAAGTAAAACGTTTTTGCCTTTGGATATTAATTCATCTTTTAAAGCTTTAACGTTGGCATATGAGATACCATCTTTTTCTTCGTCTTCATCTTTTATTTTGTTGTTGATATAGCCATGAACATCATTGGTATATAGAATTGTGGCGCTACCATTTACTGCTTGTGTTATTTCTTCTTGTTTATAACAAGCACTAAAAGTTATTAACAATAAAAAAGTTAATAATGTGTTTAATAATTTTTTCATAAAGCCCTTCCTTCTTTTAGAATAATAACACTCACATGCTAAAAATGCTTGTATTTTTGTTATTTAAGAAATTAAAAAGATTTCAAAATTGGGCATTTAAGCATCTTTGAATTATAATAAATGGGCCTATAGAAAGGTGTTTTAAATATGTTGAATGATACTATTTGTGCTATAAGTACAAGCTTAAAAGATGGAGCTATTTCGATTGTTAGATTATCTGGTGAAGATACTTTTAATATTATTAAGGAAATAAGTGATATTAAAAAGATTGAAGCTAATAAGATTAAATATGGACATATCTATGAAAATGGGGAAATGATAGATGAGGTTTTGATTTCTTTCTTTGTAGGTCCTAAGTCTTACACTAGAGAAGATATGGCAGAAATCAATTGCCATGGCGGTATTTATGTTACACGTCTTATTTTAAACATTCTTTTAAGTAAGGGTTGCCGTTTGGCTGAGCCTGGCGAGTTTACCAAAAGAGCTTATTTAAATGGTCGTATTGATTTAAGTGAAGCGGAATCAACTAATGATTTAATTAATGCGTCTAATTATTTACAGGCAAAAAGCGCCATTAGAGGCGTTAATGGTTCTATTGATAGATTGCTTAATCCTTTGATGGAAGAAATGAAAGATGTTATTTCAATGATTGAAGTCAACATTGATTATCCCGAATATGATGATGTGGAAATAATGTCTAATGAAAAAGTTAAGCCTTCAGTTAATAAGTGGATAAAAGAAATGAGGCAAATGATAGATAAGGCATCTAGGTTTAGAGTGGTAAAAGATGGCATTAAAACCGTTATTATTGGCAAACCCAATGTAGGCAAGTCGTCTTTGTTGAATGCTTTAATTAAACAAGATAAGGCTATTGTCACCGATGTTGCTGGAACTACAAGAGATTTAGTTGAGGGTGTTGTTAATCTAGATCATGTATCGCTTAATTTGATTGATACAGCAGGTATTAGAGATAGTGAAGATAAGATTGAACAAATTGGCATAGAAAAGTCTAAAGAAGCTTTAAAACAAGCTGATTTGGTATTAATGGTACTAGATGGTAATAATATTGATGAAAGTGACAAACAGTTACTTGAGCTAACTAAGGATAAAAAAAGAGTAATTATCTACAATAAGAAAGATTTAGTTAAACATGATGGTATTAATATTTCTTGTATAAATAATGATATAGATGAGCTTATTGATTATTTAAATGAAGAATATAAGGAAGATGTATCTTTAGTTAATGAAGATATTTTAAATAACGAAAGACAAATTTCTTTAATGAAACAGGCGCTTAATTCTTTAAAGAAAATGGAAAAAGATATTGATGAAGTAGACTTAGATATTGTGATGTTAAATCTTGAAGAAAGTTTCCATTATTTATGTGAAATTCAAGGTAGAGAATACCAAGAAGATTTAATTGATCATATGTTTAAGAAGTTTTGTTTGGGGAAATAGAAATTATGAATTATTTAGATTCGCATTGTCATATAAATGATGAAAGCTATTTGCAGGACTTAGATGAAGTATTGGATAGAATGCTTACAAATAAGGTCACTAAGGCAATGTTGGTA
>CAVBAX010000084.1:0-6416 GCA_963593105.1 Candidatus Methanomethylophilaceae archaeon
CACCTACATAGGTATAAATGCAAGCACTTTTTTAAATTTTTTTAATTGTAAAAAAACTAGATAAACTGTTAAAAATCAAAATAGATATAGATATAAATATGTAGATACATACATCAATCAATACTAACTAATTAATATCAATCATTTAAATATTAATAGTTAGTTAGTAGTTAGTAGATATTAGTTATTACCTGAATAAATATGTAAATATATTAGATATATGGTAAATAGCTGCCACCTTTTTTATTTTTGACCCCCGTCAAATAAAAAGGTACTTGAAAATTTTAGCTCTAGAACGGGGCGCTTACTGCATTAGCAAGTTCTAAAAGGGGTCGCGTGCGTGCGCGTGTGCGTATATATAACACAAATAACATGCATATCACCAAATTGTTACTATAAATAATATTTTTAATAAAAGGGCAAAATAAGGTCACGCATAAGGTCACGGCACCTATAAAGTATAAGAAAAGCCCTATTTTTAAGGGCTTTGAAAAACATATGGTGCCGACAATAGGACTTGAACCTACGACCTACGCGTTACGAGTGCGTTGCTCTACCAACTAAGCTATGTCGGCATTAGGACTTATGTCCTATTTTTTAGTAAGCTTATATACCTTTAACATCATATCATAAAGCTTTTTAACTGGTGCATTAATAGTATATTCAAATTGGCCAATAAGTTCCACCACTTCACCACCATATTGTTTCTTGTAAGTATACAAGCCATATGACTCAGACTTAGGATTAAAGTCACCAGTAATACCATAGAAATTATAATAACTATAGCCTTCTTTTTTACATAGTTTAATAAGCTCAGCCACAATAATATTAGAAGTATTAAAGTGTTGTAGGTATTCTTCATCATTACCTGCCAAAAGCATTATCGCTTCCTTGCCATAAGTTAAAAGACATACAACAGATAACGGTACTATTTTTTTGCCTTTTTCTTTTTCTAAGATAGCTAATTGTTCAAGAATCTTTTTATTAGAATTAATTGTTACATTTTCTTCTTTTATTCTACCGGCATTAGATTCAGGATGAGCCATTAGTTTATCAATTCTTGATTGAATTTTTTTAATTTCATTGTTGGCATTTGTTCTGCATTTATCAATATCAATTTCAGCCACCATGTATCTTAATATTCCATCTTTATTTAAAGCTGAATACATTTGTTTATAGTAGCCTAAGGGTCTATCTATAAAGCCTTTTCTAATAGAAGTTTTATTCATTAAGTCTTTAAATACTTCTATTTCATCTTCTTTAAGTTCTCTTACATTAATGCCAAAGAAATCTTTTTTATTAGCTCTTCTTTTAGCTTCTTTTTTAAAGCCATTAATTATTTCTTCAATTGACTTATCTTTGATATTTAATCTAAATAAAAAACGAGGTTGTAAATTTTCATAATATAGATTATAGCCAGTATGCTTGTAGCCTATTTGAGTTAGATTGTTTACCACATTTGTATTGTCAAAACTATTTTCAATAATATTTCCATCAATATCTCTTTGATTTAATAAAACATAAGGATCAATTATTAATTCGAATATTTTCTTTTTCTTTAAAAAAGGGATTAGTTCTTTATTGAATTGAAACAATAAGTCCTTGTTAGTATAGTCTAATAGATAGCCTCTAGGACAATAGGCCATATAACTATTCAATAAAGGCATCTTCTTTAAAAGGATTAAGGCACAAGCTTTATCATCATATTTGATAAATAAAGGCTTCCAACCGGTATAAGCTTTTAATTCAGCCCAATTGCTAGTTTGATAAAAGGTAACATCATCAAATGTCTTGCTTAGACTATTAAATTCTTCTTTTTTAATTTCTTGAATCATTGCTTACTACCTTTTAAAGATTTCTTATAGAGTATTCTTCTTCTTATTTTTAATAAAGAAGAAATAATTAAATTGGCAAATGGACGTGTAACAAAATCAAATTCACCCACAAATTCGTCAAAGTCACCACCAAATCTTAACTTAAATAAATAGATGCCATAGATTTGGCTACTTGGATCAACTTTTCCTTCTGAACCATAGAAGTCTACTTGTTTATAGCCTTGTTTCTTACTATCTAAAAGAATATGATAATAAAGAAGATAATTAACATTTAAAAATAATAAGTCATCTGAGTTACCACCATGAATTGTCCAAACCTTATCGGCAAATTTAGCGGTAATAATTGAAGATAAAACAATTCTTTCTTGAGTTAAGCCATCAACTTCTTTTTTAAGTTTTAATACTTTTTTTCTTTTTTGATCTAAATCTTTTAGCTTATTAATTTTCTTTTGGCCATCAGGTCTTTTATTGACTTCTTCTATTTCTTTATCAACTAAAGCTAGTTTATCAACAAAGATTTCTTTTAAACGTGAAGTATTAATACTTGCCACGTATATATCAGCTTCATTTTTCTTATATAGCAGTTCGTAAAAGTTTTTAAAATAATCAAAAGATTCAATAAACATTTTCTTTCTAATGGAAGTTTGTTTCATAACTTCATAGAAATCATTTAAAGCATTTTTATCATTTTTGCTTATCTCAACATCATAAGGGTTTTTATCTTTTAGAATTTTTTTAGTAGTATTATGAAAACAATTAAAAATATCTTCTTCGGTTTTATCTACATCAACTCTAAAAGTAAATCTTGGGGCTGAGCTTTCAGTAAATTTAGTGGTAAAACCTCTAAATTTACCACCATTTTCTTTAAAGAAATCGATTAGATTAATATCAGCAAATGTTTCTTTGCGATTAGCTTCATCATCTAATTTGGCAATGATGATATCAGGATTGATCTTAAAATATAAACCGTTATGTTTTTTAACATAATCTTTTAAACTAACAATTATTTCTTTTAATAGTTCTTTATTACTATAATCACTAATAAAGCCTCTAGGGCAATAATAAGTAGAATAAGGACCAATCTTTTTTTCAAGTAAAAGAGAAGTTCCAACTAAATTATTATCCTTATATAAACCAAGCTTATGAGGAATATAGCCTCTTGTTTTAGATACATCACCCCAAGCGCTTGTTTGCATAAAATGAGCTTTATTGTTTTTTAAGACAAAAGTATCTAGTGTCTTATCATCGATTTGTTTTATTTCCATACCGCATAATTATAACATTTGAATCAGAAGTGATAAAATTAGATTAAGATGTTTGATGTAATTGTAATAGGTGGTGGTCTAACAGGTTGTGCCACTTTAAGAGAACTTAGTAAATACAACCTAAATATTGCATTACTTGAAAAAGAAGAAGATGTATGTTCGGGAACTAGTAAGGCAAATAGCGCAATTGTTCATGCAGGACATGATGCTAAAACTGGCAGTTTAAAAGCGAAGCTAAACTTAAGGGGAAATGAATTAATAAGACAGCTTTCAAAAGAATTAAACTTTGCCTATAAGAATAATGGATCTTTAGTTTTATGTTTTGCTCAAGAAGATTATCCTAAATTATTAGACTTATATAATAGGGGTCTTAATAATGGAGTTAAGGGTTTAAAGATTTTAAATCATGATGAAACTTTAGCATTAGAGCCAAATCTGAGTGAAGAAGTAAAGTATTCTTTGCTTTGTGAAACAGGTGGCATTGTATGTCCTTTTGAAATGAATATCGCCTTAGCGGAAAACGCTGTTGAAAATGGCGCTAAGGTATATTTAAATACTGAAGTAAAAACAATTAAAAAAGAAAATGATTATTATTTAATTAATGATTCAATTAAAAGTAAATGTATTGTCAATGCTGCTGGACTATATGGTGATGAAATTCATAATTTGGTGTGCAAAGATAAGGTTAAACTAACGCCTAGAAAAGGGGATTATTGTTTGTGTGATAGTGATGTTGGAAATCTTGTAAGCCATACTATATTTCAACTTCCTACAAAATATGGTAAGGGTGTACTTGTTACCCCAACTGTGCATGGTAATTTATTGATTGGACCAAGCGCAACCGATATTGAAGATAAAGAAGCCACTTCTACTACAGCAAATGATTTAGACTATATTTTAAATGCTGCAAGCCTATCGGTTAAAAAATTGCCAAAAAATAAAATAATAACTTCTTTTTCAGGTTTAAGGGCAAGGCCTGAAAATGGTGATTTTATCATTAAAGAAAGTGAAGATAATTTCTTTGATGCGATAGGCATTGAATCACCTGGTCTAACTAGTGCTCCTGCCATTGGGGAAATGGTTTGCGAATTAATTAAAGATAAGTTAAACGCTACTAAGAAAGATAATTTTATTTCTACAAGAAAGGGCCTAGTTCATTTAAAACATTTGAGCATAGAAGAAAGAGCTGAACTAATAAAGAAAAATCCTTTATATGGAAATATAATTTGTCGTTGTAATGATGTATCAGAAGGTGAAATCATTGATGCGATAAACAGTCCTATAAAAGCCACTTCTTTAGACGCAATTAAAAGAAGAACAGGGGCTGGCATGGGAAGATGTCAAGCTGGTTTTTGTGGTCCTAAGACTATTGAGATATTAGCTAGGGAATTAAATATTAAGCCAGAAGAAGTTTGTAAGAATAATTCTAAATCACATATGTTAACTGGAAAGATGGGTGACAATAATGAACTATGATGTAGTAATTATTGGTGGAGGTCCTGCTGGACTTGCAGCAGCCTTAAGTATTAAAAGACAAGGCATTGATTCTATCCTTATTTTAGAAAGAGATAATAAATTAGGTGGCATCTTAAACCAATGTATTCATAATGGCTTTGGTTTACATACTTTTAAAGAAGAACTAACAGGTCCTGAATACGCTAATCGTTATATTGAACAAATCAAAGAAGCTAATATTGAATATAAGCTAGATTCAATGGTTATCGACATTAACAAAGATAAACAAATTACCTATGTTTCTAAAAATGATGGTTTAAATATCATTAATGCCAAAGCGATAGTGCTTGCGATGGGCTGTAGAGAAAGAAGTAGAGGAGCTTTAAATATTCCAGGCTTTAGACCGGCTGGCGTTTATAGTGCTGGCGCTGCTCAAAGACTTATGAATATTGATGGGCTAATGGTAGGTAAAGAAGTAGTGATATTAGGATCTGGCGATATTGGCCTAATTATGGCAAGAAGAATGTCGCTTGAAGGTGCTAAAGTAAAATGTGTTGCTGAGGTTATGCCCTATTCTGGTGGTTTAAAGCGTAATATAGTTCAATGTTTAAATGATTTTGATATTCCACTTTTATTAAGTCATACCGTTATTGATATAAAGGGCAAGGAAAGAGTAGAAAGCGTTGTGATTGCTAAGGTTGATGAAAACAGAAGGCCAATAAAAGGAAGCGAGATTGAATATAAGTGCGATACTCTACTTTTATCTGTTGGTTTACTTCCTGAAAACGAATTAAGCAAATTAGCTAATGTAGAACTATCTAATATTACAAGTGGTCCAATTGTTTATGATAATCTTGAAACAAGTGTTGATGGTATATTTGCCTGTGGTAATGTATTGCATGTCCATGATTTGGTAGACTATGTAACAAGTGAAGCTGATAATGCGGGAAAAGGTGTTGTTAAGTATTTGAAAGATAAACAACAAAGAAATAAAGTTATTAAGATTGAAACTAAAAATGGCGTTAGATATAGTGTTCCTACATTTATCGACAGCGAACATATGGATGATTCTTTACTTGTAAGATTTAGAGTAGCTAATGTCTATAAAGATAAATATGTAACTATCACTAAAAATGGTGAAGTTTTAAGAAGAACTAAAAAGAAAGTTTTAGCACCAGGTGAAATGGAACAGGTAATTTTACTTAAGAAAGATATTGAAGATGCTAAAGACTTAGTGATATCTTTGGAGGACTAATATGGAAACAAAAGAAATGATTTGTATCGGTTGTCCCTTAGGATGTAACCTAACAGTCACAATAGATGATGATATAAGGGTTAGTGGCAATACCTGTCCAAATGGAGAAAGATATGCCAAAAATGAGATTACAAATCCTGTTAGAATTGTTACTTCAACAATTGATGTAATAAATGGTGAAAGAGTATCTTGTAAAACTAAAGAGGCTATTTCTAAGTCTAAAATATTTGATTGTATGGAGGAAATCAGAAAGGCTAAGGTAAGTGCTCCAATTAAAATTGGCGATGTACTTATTGAAAATGTGGCAGATACTGGTGTTGATATAATTGCGACAAAGAATGTTAAAAACTAGGAATTTGAACCTAGTTTTTTTATGTGCTAATCATTAAAATATAGGATTTACAAAAATAAGGGAATTTGAAATAATAAGGGTACAAATAGCTATTTACAAAATATTTTTGAGTGTTTACTATGATTGCAAACTTCCCTGTTAGAGTTATAAGGAGATTTGACTATGAAAAAAATTATTACTTGTTTACTATTAGCTTTAATGTTATGTTCTTGCAAAACGGAAGAATCAAATGATACAAAAGGTATTCTTTATAC
>CAVBAX010000085.1:0-6404 GCA_963593105.1 Candidatus Methanomethylophilaceae archaeon
AAGTGAAACAGATCAAAATACAAACTATATATTGGCAAGAGAAGATATTTCTGTTAACCATGGCGATTATAGTTCATATATAGAAACTGGAGATATCATTACTTTGATTGATAGTTCAAATAATGAATATGATTTTGAAGTAATTGGAACCTTTAAATATAATGGCAAAACTAATGCACTAAAAGAGAATAATGGTCAATATTCAAATAGTGAAACAGACTTTATTTTGACATATAAAGATGTAGTACTAATTTCTTCATACAATAATCTATTATCTTTAAGTAACCCTAATATAAAAGTAAAGGGTATTGATAATGCCCAAGTTATTTCTAATCGTTTAAGCAACGAACTTAATGGCATTCTTATATCTGATGGAAAAGTTTCTAAAAATTTGGAATGTAGAATAGAAATAAATGATAGTTTGGCTATAGATGTATCTAAACCAATTAAAAATATGAAAACAATAATGTTAGTTATATCAATCATTATGATTTCAATCATGCTTATACTACTTTATAGTCTATTAAAGTTTATTGGCGATAAAAGAAAAAAGAACTTTGGTATTTTTATTGCGCTTGGTCAAAGTAAAATCAAAACAATTATTAACTTTGTGTTTGAAGTGATTATTATTTATTCGCTTGCCTTTATATTGTCTTTACCATTTGCGATTAAACTAGAAGAGAAAGCTTTTGTTTTAATGAATGATGCTAATTTAAGCAGGCAAGAAACAATTGCTAAAATATCTAGAAAAGAAGATGACATTGATATTTTTGAGGTAAGCGATGATATAGTTAATAACTATAAAGTTGAATATAAAACATATGATTTTATTTTGACATATTGTATTGGCTTGATGGTGATAATTGTTTCTGGACTTAATTCTTTTGCATGCATTAGCATTATTAAGCCAAGAGAACTAATGAAATAAAAAAAGATTCCATTTGGAATCTTTGCTTACTAACTGGTGCCGACAACAGGAATTGAACCCGTAACCTACTGATTACAAATCAGTTGCTCTACCAATTGAGCTATGTCGGCGCAAAATAAATGGTGGAGGTTAACGGGCTCGAACCGCTGACCCTCTGCTTGTAAGGCAGATGCTCTCCCAACTGAGCTAAACCTCCAGCGCTCTATTACTATACCATCTATTTCGATATCATGTCAACATTTTTTTAAAAATTTTTTAAAAATTTTGTAAATATGTCTAAACCAGAAACAAATGTGCCGATACTAGAGAAGACATTAGCGAAGACTACTACAAGTAAAATACGAGTTACTCTATTTTTCCAGAAGCCTTTTAAAGATGAAGTATCATCACCTAAATCTTCAAAGTCTTTAACTTTTGGTTTTCTTATCATCGCTTCTACAATACCAGCAAACCAACCAGCAGCTAACAGAGGATTTAAAGAAGTAATTGGTGCCATGATAAAGGCAGCGATAATGCTTAAAGGGTGGCCTAGCGCTAATAGGACGCCAAGTGCACTCAATGTTCCATTCCATAATATCCAAGATTTAATTTGAGCTATGCCTACATCTTTGTTTGTAATAAGTGTATAAACAATGATGGCAATAATCGCAATAGGGATTAGCCACTTGATAATTGAACTAATACTTTTCTTTTTATTTACTTCTTCAAGCTTGTTTGTATCAATGTCTAAATCAAGTGATTTAATTAAACCATTTGCGTGTGCTGCGCCTATAATGGCTATAATCTTTTTGCCAGGTGCGTTTTTTATTTTAGTCGCAAGATATTGATCTCTTTCATCCACTAGTATCTTTTTAACATTTGGAAATTCTTTACCAATTTCTCTTAATGCGGCATCTAAGGCATCGGCTTGCTTTAAAGCTGCCAAGTCTTCTTCGGTTATTTCTTCATCATCAAATATTGAACCAATAATACTTGTTAATAGTTTTGATTTTTCCATTAGACCTAAACTATTCCAAATCCTTGAAAAAGTTATCTTAATTGGTCTATCAGCTAAAACAAGAGGAATATTTAATTCTTTAGAGGCTTTAATACCTTCAAGCATTTCGCCACCTGAGCTTGTATCCATGTTTTTAGCCATTCTTCTTTGAAATGAAGAAAGAATAATATTTACAAGTAAGAAACCAACTTTCTTTTCTTTGATAATCTTGATGATATCGCTCTCACGCCATTTATCGGGTTCATCTAGTTTTTTATAACGATCTTCATCAAGTTCAATACAGATTGCATCAGGACCAACTTCTAAGATGCAATCTTTAACGTCTTGCACGCTGTTTTTAGAGACATGTGCTGTTTTAACAAGATATATTTCTTTATCTTTATAGTTTACTTTTACAATGTTTTCGTTCATGTTTATATTCTACCTCATTATCTGATGCATGAGTAAATATGCTATAATGTCAAAAGTTATAAAGGAGGAAAAAATGCCTGATTATAATATTAATTTAACTTTACAAAACATATGGTATGTATTTAGAATCATTCTAGATATCGGTATTATGTGGTTTATCATATATTACGCTATTTTATTTGTAAGAAATAATAATCGTACTATTCAAATATTCAAGGGAATAATCTTTGTATTGATTTTTAATGGAATTGCTAGATTACTTGGTTTAACGACATTAGAATATTTTTCTAATACTGTAATTAGCTGGGGTTTTTTGGCGGTAATTATTATATTTCAACCAGAAATTAGAGGTGCCCTTGAAAAAATTGGTAAGACTAATGCTTTCTCAAAGATTACAACTTTATTGGCTAATGAAAAAGAAGATTTAGTAAATCAAATATATGAGGCTACTATTGTCTTATCTTCACAAAAGATAGGGGCACTTATTTCAATTGAACAATCTTCTAGTTTACAAGACTATATTAAGACTGGTATTGGAGTTAATGCGACGGTTTCTAAGGAACTATTGTGTTCAATTTTTATGACAACTACACCACTTCATGATGGTGCGGTTATCATTCAAGGTGATAAGATTGCTTGCGCTAGTGCCTACTTCCCACCTACAAGTATTAATTTATCTAGTAGATATGGTGCAAGACATAGAGCAGGTTTGGGTATTTCAGAGGTAAGTGATGCTTTAACGATTGTGGTATCAGAAGAAACTAGTGCGATTTCAATTGCGATGAATGGTCGTATTTTTACCGTTAATGAAAAACAACTTAAGGAATATCTAAGAAAAGTTATTTGTAATGAAGAAATTGAAATTGGTGATGCATCTAGTTCGAGAAAGAAACTTAAGATTGAAGATAATCCTGAATTCATTATCGATAATGAAGGTAATGATATGAAGGTTCCTTTCAATAATCGTTTAAAGTTTAATAAAAAGTCTAAACAAAAAGCTACTGATTTTACTGTTGAATCTATAGATGTAAAAGAAAATAAAGAAACAGAAAGTGAGGATAATAAGTAATGGCAGATAAGGTTAAAGATCCTCAACAAAAATTAAATGAAGCTCAAAAGATAGCTCGTAAAAATTCAACTACTGGTGCTTTTGAATCGCTTGAGGAAGTACTTATTAGATTCTTTAGGTGGACTTCCAGTTTTATTGATAAATTATTTTTTACAAAAAGCTATGCGATGATTTTCGCATTATTGATTGCAGGTCTTGCGTATTTTATTGTTAATTTTAATGATACAAGTTTTGCGACAACTCTTTCTTCTTCAAAAACTTTAAATTCAGTAAATGTAACAAGTCGTTACAATTCTGAATCATTTGAAGTAGGTGGTTTACCAGATACATGTAGTGTTACTTTAACAGGTGATGCGGCTAATGTTAATAATGCGGCTACAAAGTCTGGTTATTGTGTATTAAACTTAGAAGGTTATACTGAGGGTACTTATACAGTTGAGCTTACAGCTAGTGGATATGGCGATAGTGTTAATACTATTATTCAACCAAGCCAGGTAACGGTTACTTTAAAGCCAAAGACAACTGCTCAATTTGATTTATCTTATGATTTTATTAATCAAAATCAACTTGATTCTCGTTATATTTTAGGTACGCCTGAGTTTTCTACAGGTAGTGAAAAAGTAAATATAAGAGCTAGCCAAGATACTTTAAATTCAATCGCTCTTGTTAAGGCACTTATTAATGTTTCTGGTCAAAGTAGTGATTTTGAAATTGAGGCGCCACTGGTTGCTTATGATAGTAATGGTAAAGTAGTGAATGCGGAAATCGTGCCAAGTTCAGTTACTGTAAAGGTTCCAATTTCTTCACCTTCTAAGACTGTTCCTATTAAGCTTAATGTAACAGGTAGTGCGCCTTCTGGTTTCTCGCTTGAATCAGTTACAATGAATCATCAAACAACAGAAATATATGGTAGTGAAGCTGTACTTGAGGGCATAAATGAGGTAACAGTAAATCTAGACTTATCAACTGTAACTTCTGATTCAGAAATTATTCAGCCTATTGTTTTACCAAGTGGTGTAAATGGTAGTTCTATTTCTATGGTTACCTTAAAGGCGACTCTTGGTAGTACAAGTGAGCGTACTATTGAAAATATTACTTTAAATTCGATTAATAATGATAATGGATATGGTGTAAGTTATACTGATTCACTTGAAGTATCATTAACAATAAAGGGTACTCAATCTAATATTGATGCGGTAAGTGCTTCTGATTTCTATGTATATGTAGATTTCGCTGGTTTAGAGCCAGGTACTTATGATTTACCAATTGGTGTAAATTCTAATACAGATGCTTATGTTACGGTTGAAGTAAATCCTAAGAACTTAAATATTACATTAGTATCACAGGAGTAAAAAATGGGTAAATATTTTGGAACAGATGGTATTAGAGGCGAAGCTAATAATACCCTAACGCTTGAAATAGCTTATAAAGTGGGTCGTTTTGTTGGTGACTATTATGCCAAAAATGGACAAGGTAGAATTGTTATTGGTAAGGATACTAGACTTTCTAGTTCGATGTTTGAATCAATGTTGGCTGCTGCTGTAGCAAGTAGTGGTAGTGATGTCTATTTATTGGGTTATTGTTCAACACCGTCTTTGGCTTATGTAGCTAAAAAGGATAATTTTGATATCGGTATCATGATTTCAGCAAGTCATAATCCTTATACGGATAATGGCATTAAGATTTTTGGTAATAATGGTATTAAATTGTCTGAAGAAGTTGAATCTTTAATTGAAGAATATATTGATAATCCTATAGGCCTTGACTTTGCTCAAAAAGATGATATTGGTAAGGTTATAATTTATGAACAAGGCAAAGAAGAATATAAGGAATGGCTACATGATTTATATCCACTTGATTTAAGTGATATGAATCTAATTGTAGACTTGGCTAATGGTTCAAATTGTGTTATGGCTAAGGATGTATTAGACAAAACAGGTGCAAATGTTACTTATTTAAATGATTCTTTTGATGGTACAAACATTAATAATAAATGCGGTAGTACTCATTTAGATATGTTAAAAGACGCTATTAAAATTGGTGCCTATGATTTAGGGTTTGCCTTTGATGGTGATGCTGATAGAGTGTTGTTTGTAGATTCCAAAGGCGAAGTTATTGATGGCGATAAGATAATGTATATGTTATCTAAGTATTTAAAGGAAAATAATAAACTAACAAATAATACTTTAGTTACTACTGTTATGTCTAATATGGGTTTATTTAAAGCGCTTGAAAAAGTCGATATTAAAACCGATATTACACCAGTTGGTGATAAGAATGTTTTAGATTCAATGCTTAAAAATGATTTTGTGATAGGCGGGGAACAATCTGGCCATATTATCTATAAAGAAGATGCTAATTTTGGTGATGGACTTAAGACTGCTTTACTAGTTTTAACTGCTTTAAAGTATTGGAATACCAATATTGATGATGCGACAAGCGATTTAAGAGTTTATCCTCAACTTCTTGTTAATCAAAGAGTTGTTGATAAAAATGTTGTATTACATGATGAAACAATAAATGTTAAGATTAAAGAAATTAGCGATTTATTGGGAAATGATGGACGTATTTTGGTAAGGCCTAGTGGTACTGAACCTTTAATTAGAGTTATGGTAGAGGCTAGTAGCGATGAATTGTGTTCAAAATATGTTTATACAGTTATTGATTTGATTAAGGAACTTGGTTATTGCGCTTAATATGAAAAAGATTATCAATGTCGTTGAGGATGAAAAAGATCTAAATGAACTAGTGAAAAGATATTTAGAAAAAGAAGGATATATTGTTAATTCATATCTTACTTTTGATGAGGCCTATGCCCATTTAGATGATGAAGTGGACTTATGGGTTTTAGATATCATGTTAGATGATAAAAGCGGTTTTGATTTGATTGAAGAAATTAAATCAAGAAATAGCGATAAACCGGTAATTTTTATGTCAGCTCGCGACAAAGAATTTGATCGTATTATTGGCTTAGAAAAAGGTAGTGATGATTATATCAC
>CAVBAX010000086.1:0-6242 GCA_963593105.1 Candidatus Methanomethylophilaceae archaeon
ATATTGATATAAAACATCTAAAATTTCTTGAGTTGTCATTTTTTTAATCCTCCAAGTCTAAATCCGTTTCATACCATAAAGGTAGTTCAGGATTAACAATTTTTAAGAATAAATTGCTAAACTTTGCAATAAATACTTCTGTATAATCTCTTGATAATTCTTCATTTAATAATGCAAGAGCGTTAATAGTATTTCTTTTAGTCTTATTGACTACTTGTGAGTTGATATAGGTCAATTCTTGAGTTGATTGAGTAGATGGAGACATCGTTGGATTTTGTGCGACATTTTGGATTTGTGCACTTCCTGTCATAACTTCATCAGAATCTAAATCTAAACTTGTAAGTTTCTCGTGGATTTTTCTTTTTTGTTTCCATAAAGCACCATCAGTATAAATAATAGACATTACTTTAAACTTGAATTGAGTTTCATCACTATTTGCGATATGTGAGTTACCATATCGTGCATATAAGAGACAAAAGATAAGTTTTATATCATCTTCATCTAGTGATGTTTTTAATCCAATTTCTTGATATGATGTGAAGAACTCTTCTTGTGAACTATAAATATCAGTAAATTTTCGAGTTCTATAACATCCATATAAACTTTCAAAATCAGTTGCTTCCATCTTCTTCACCTCCACTTGTTTCGCTTTCTCCAGTAGAAGGAGACATTTCATCTTGCGCGACTCCATTCATGTCTCTATCGACTCCTATTGTAGTTTCAGAAGGCTCACACCAAATAGAATAATTAAATAATAGATTTACAATATTACAAAAGTTTTGTCTTAAAGTCAAACCATCTTGCATGATAAGTCCAGTATTACCTGCATTCATATCTTGTTCGCTTTGCAACATGTGGGATTGTTTTTGAAACAAGCCACCAGTTTTTAATCCATACATTGATAATCTATAATTATCCATCGCTTGTAACATAATTAAATATTCTTCACCGCTTAATGGAGAGCCATTAGTTAATTCTTGGAACTCGACTGAACCAACAATAGGAACTAAAGGATCGCCTTTAATCGCACTGTTATAAATACTTCTTGATGCAGCTTTAACATTTGATTGTTGATCTTCATCTTGAACTCTCATAGCTTTAACTCCACAATTTGCAATCAATGAAGTTCTAGCAAGTGGGAAAATCTCCGCCATCGTTGATAATAATGATTGTTGGAGAATATTTCTAGGAGTGATTGTTTGACTCATACCCGCCGAATAATCCCTTAATAGAACGCAACAATCTTCTGGCATTTCTTTGTCCATAGTAAGCATTTGAGCGATTGTATATACTGGTATTCTTGTTAATCCTTGAATCCATGGTTCTACTTTATCACTTGTTTTAGTACTACCATTAAATGGAACTGGAGTGACTCCTAGGTAACGGCCATAGACATCAATCTCACCATCTAATGAATAAGGTAAAAAGAACGCTCTATCATCAATTTTGAAGAACATTCCTTGACCACGATAGTAGAGGATCCTCTCAAGTAAGTTACCATCTAATGTATCTGGTAAGTTATACCATACATATCTATTGATTGCATCTTGCTCATCAATGATGTCTAGTTGTCTTTTTATATCATCTCTTAATGCAGCTTTATCATCACTTGTAGCTTTGATAGGTAATCCATTTTTTGGATTGATTCCAGCCATAATAAGAGTATCTAAATCATAAATTGCTGATGCCATCTAAATCACCCCCATAAGTCTTTGTAAGTCTTTAATATTCATAAGTTGAATATTTAATTTTTGTTTTGCAGTTTGTGCCTTTTGTTTATCATAAGGCATTGGTGCATATCTTTGATAATCAGTTGAATAATTGAGTGAATCACTAGGAGAAGTCGGCATAGAGCCACCAAACGATGTCGGTTGACTATTTCCTAGCGATTGAATGTTAGGTGTCTCCATGGGCTTATTTTCAACCTGTGGAGTTTCACTAGCACTCTTCATTTTCTTTAATAATAAACTTTTGACACTTCCTTCAACTGTACTTGCTACACTGTTTAATGAATTTTGAATTTGTCCCATACTATACCTCCGTTATGTAGAATCCTTGATTGACTTCTTCTGCAATTGCATTTACTATTTCAAAATTTTCTAATTCTAGTCGAATTATCTTACCTTTAATATAGCACTCGTAACCCTTTCTTGTAAAGTCTTCAAGTTTTCCTATTCTATTTATTGTCATTCCATTGTATTTTAATTTGTTCCAAATAGCAGTTAATTCAGTTTCAGTGCAGTCACTTTGTTCGATGTAAGGCCACCACTTATAGCAAATATTAAGTGCGGTTAATTTTGACAATGTTGGAGTTTGGCCTTTAATGTTTCCAAGATTTAACTGATACATGTCTTTAGTATAATCTAAAGTTCTAGCCTGTAATTCACGATCGTATTTTTGGTCTAATCCTAATCCAATAGTACTTGTTGCTAAGCTTGTGATTCCACCGCCGATAGCACCAGGAATACCTCCAACTAATCCACCGCCGACCGCTCCACTAATTCCACTTGAAACTGCATTTGCAACTCCAGAAATTAGATTCTTCTTGTTTTGTAGCTCATATTGATACTTTGTAAACTCAATGGATGTATTTTGGATTGCTTCATAATTCATATTACTATATTGGTAATTCGCCCATGCGCTAGATAATTGAGTTAAAGATAATGATCCTCCAACTACAAGTCCTCTAGAGTCATCTTCTTCAATACCATTGAGGTATTGAAAAGTTGGTCTAATTCTCAAATAACTTTGATATGGTAATAATGTCATATCGACATGAAATGAGTTAATACCTTTATTTTCATAGACTGGTAAGTCATAAGTATTGCTAAAGTTAGGAGCGATAAGCCTAAACTTTCTACTCAAAAAATATTCTTTTTGAATATCAGGGTTTAAACTTGCATCATCGGTATTTTCAATAATTGTCTCAATATTGTTGTTAGTTAAGTACAAAATTGGGAAAGTAGATGAACCATCAACAATAAAATCTTCACCACTTGTTAAAGCACTTAAATCAAGCCTTACACCTGTATATAATGATGGAATCGGATTATATGGAATAACTTGAACATCATACACTCTTTCAGTCGATAGATACTCGGAAAGTGATCCATAAAATGACATAATTAGTTTTTCTGCACTGACTGATACTGCTCTATCAGTTGATCCATTAGTTCTAAAATAGTAAAGTTCTTTAGGTAATGGAGTTGCTAAAATATCAAATGAATCACAATGATTTCTATCAGATGTTAAATAAGTAGAATATTGATTGTATTGATAAACTTCAGTTAATGTGACTGTGCATTTTAGCGCAACACACTGAATTCCGAATGTTCCAGTTGTTGGAACTGTAGCAGGTAAAAAAGTTAACATATTCTTTTGTATAGCATTGTAGAGATTTAATGCAGTTGTAAAAGATGCGGTTTTAGTCACTGTCTCACTTGTATAACTGACTTTTACCTTGTAATAAGAATCACCACATTTGACAATCTTACCATTGTATTGATCTCCAGGAAGTACCGAAACATAATTAACTCCAATAGCTTGACAAGCGTAGTCTCTTAAGTTAGTGCTATAACTCCAAATAGGATCAGTAATTTCGCTAGAATAATTGTAAACAGTTGCTCCATAGCTTGAAGAGCTTCCTACTATAGTCGCGCTTGTGCCTGAAGAATTAGTATTGAATCTATAGCAATTAGTTACATCGCTTGTTGTTTCTGCAATAGTTTCAAATCCTCTAATAAGCATTTCAAACTTTGCACTTTTATCTGTATTATAATAATATCCATTTCCCATCATATTTAGAGCAGATGCAGTACTAAAGAAAGTCGCATAAGGTGTTTGCCTTTCACCATTGTTGTATTTGATTGGAGTTGTCGACTCCCATCCTGTTCCTTTAGTAATGTATGCAACAATCCACGGTAAACCCATTTCATCCTTAATAGGTGTTTCTTTTGTAATGATTCTATTTACATCGATACGCTCATCATTGAAGAATGCAGGATCATCTATACCACAATATCCTTTTTCTACAAAACATGGAGCGGACATGATTTCACTTTTATAATCTGCTAATAAGTCTCTTTTGAGATATAACTCATATTGACCTGCTCTTATTTTCTTGATGCCAATAATGAACCATCTTGATCTAATATGTATACCATCAAGAGAAGTCTCATCAAAGTTTGTATTTTTAGCATATACATAGTCATATAAGCTTATTCTTGCATCATAGAGATTTACAACAATTTTAGTTGTGAGTCCATCATTAAAATCAAAATTGTAGTCAGTTAAAGTTACTTTTCTAGATGTAGATGCTATGTAGTCATCATCTATAACTTTTAAGATTCTATTATAGTAGTTGTTATATTTTATTAAATATATATTGTACATAAAATCCTCCTATAAAATAAAAGGGAGCAGTTTTACCTACTCCCAAGAGCAAGTTATTAAGCACTTGCTTTAACGATTGTTACACAAGGATATCCTTTAAGATATTCTAATGTATTATGACCAAATGTTAAGTAATGATTTTCAGTTAATGATTTTGGATTGAAAAAGGATGTACCAACTTCAAATGCACTCATGTATGGTGGTAATTTAACATAAATCTTGCAGATAACATTTGCATCTTCTTGATATGAAGTACCTGCTGGAGCGACTTCGCCTTTAGTGATTAAATCGCCTGCGAAGTAGTGAGATGATCCAATTTCTTGTTCAATTAAAGAACGAGTCGCTGTACCATCAGCAGTTTTTGCAGCAGTGTTTACTGTACCAAAATATCTTGGCGCTAAAGATGTCTTATTGAATTTGCCTTCTAATCCTTCATTGTGGAAGATTGTTGGTAAATCAATATTCTTGAACTTGTTAAGATATTTTGAGTTGAAGATGAATGTTAATTCACCTGCACTGTATCTTCTTAAGCATGCGTAGTCATTGAAATCTCTATTGTAGTCAGTCATTTCAGTTACAATATCAGCGATGGCTTGACCTGTTTTTGCAGCATCTTCTGCGACATCTGCACTAACTGTTTGATATTGTTTACCTTCTTTTGTTAGTGTTGTACCGATAAATACATTGTATGTAGTACCATCGTAAATCTTTTTAGTTTCACCAATCCAGCCTAACATAACTGAATTGAATGAGCTAAACGCTCCTTCTGTGCCCCAAGCTCTTTTTGATAAGTAGTCATCAACTGTTAAACAGATTTGTCTAAACTTGTCTAATGTGATTTCTTGACATTCTGGAGCTTTAGGTCTATGTAAAGCTAATAAGTTTGCAGCTTCTGCATCATTCCCCCATGCGGATGATTTTAATGCATCAGTTGCATAATAGAGTTTGGTGTCACCGTAGAGTGTACCATCAACTTTTGCTTTGCTAACTAAATCATCACCTTTGATGTTATCAGCAAAGACTTCTTGTGAGATAATCATGTTAAATAAAGCACCGAAAATCTCATTTGATTTTAATTTTCCTTCAAATTTCATTTGAAATCCTCCTTATATGTGTAAAGAAGTCATCATGCCTTATTTAACGCTTCTTTTTCCACCTTCAATAGTTCTTCTTTGGAGTTCATTTGTAAAGACTTGTGGGTCACCTTGTGCTACTTCAATGCAATCTCTAAACACATCCGCAACTCTATTCGCAGCTTTGACATCATCTTCATCAGGTTGGATATTTCTTCCAATTGGTAAAAATGGATCAGGTTGGCCACTTTCAATTAGAGCATCACGAAGTGCTAAAGCGGATTTAACTTGTTCGAGATTAGATTGGTCTTCTTTTAAGAACTCTTTACGAAGATCCTCAATCGACTTCTTTGGTGTTGATTTCACTTCTTCAAGTTGTTTGTTTCTTGCAAGTGCATCAATAGCTTTAGAGTAGTTCGCTTTGAGTTTGTCGTATTCTTCTTTGGATACGGTAGTCTTTTTTAGGTTATCAATGATTGCTACAGGATCATCGATTATTTCTCCAGGTTTTTCTTCGCCTGGTACTTCTTGGTCTTTTTCTGCCATAGATTCTCCTCCTAGTAGTGATTCAAGTTGCAGCCTATCTCTGCTTAATGTTATGTGCTGTATGTCTGCACCCTTGAGCCTGTACCTCTTCGGTCCAACTCAGGATCATCAAGTTTAACATAATATAAACAGTTAGGTCTCTCTCCTCAAGATTAACATACCACAAGTGCCGCCACTTGTCAAGTGCCATTTAAGAGAAAGTAGCCAAAGAGAATGCCGTGTCCTATATGC
>CAVBAX010000087.1:0-6167 GCA_963593105.1 Candidatus Methanomethylophilaceae archaeon
CGTTAAAACCTTTATTGTTTTTATTTTAGCATATCAATTATTTACTAAATTAGGTCAAAATTTTTCTATTTAGATTTTTATTATCACCTTTAGAATGAAAATGATTAAAAAGTCTAGAATAAAAAGGGCCGGCCTTAAGATCTTCTACTTCTTTAAATCAAAAATAAGGAGGACATTTAATGTCAAATACAATTAACTATAATGCTCTAGCTAAAGACATTGTTTTTTATGTTGGTGGTAAAGAAAATATTGAATCATTACGTCATTGTGCAACTAGATTACGTTTTAAATTACTTGATGATACAAAAACAAATACTGAAGAAATAAAAAAACTAAATGGAGTTTTGCAAGTACTTAATTCGATGGGCGAATATCAAGTTGTTATTGGCAATGAGGTTGGAAAAGTTTATGATGAAGTATGTAAAATTATTGGAGTTGATAATTCTGTATCCAAAGAAAAGAAAACTAATAAAAAGAAAAATGTTGGCAGCATTATTATTGATTATCTAGGTAGTGGTCTTGGACCATTTTTAGGTGCATTTACAGCTGGTGGAATTATGAAGGGCCTACTTGTAATCGCCACAATGTGTGGAGTTTCATCTAGTAATGGCCTATATGTAATGTTTAGTGCTATCGCTGATACTATTTATTATTTCTTGCCAGCATTTCTAGGTTATTCTATTGCTAAAAAACTTGGATCTAATCCAATCGTTGGCTTTTTAGCAGGATGTATTCTATGTTATCCAACACTCAATGGAAATGATATTGACTTATTTGGTAAAGTATTTAACTTAACTTATACTAGTACTTTCTTACCTATTATGTTAATCATGCTGCTAGTTGCACCATTAAATAAGTGGTTTGATGCTCACTTACCAAAAGCAATTAAATCATTCGCATCACCATTATTTACCTTATGTATCGCAATGCCAATTGGCTACTTCTTAATTGGACCAATTGTTAATACGTTATCTGAGCTTTTAGCACAAGGTGTGAATTATCTATATACTTTAGGTGCCTTACCAGTTGCAATTCTTGCAGGTGCTTTCTGGCAAATTTTAGTTGTCTTTGGTGTGCACCAAGTGTTAATGACTGCTTGTTTTATTAACTTATTAAATGGAACTGGTGATACAATTTTAGCTGTATCAATTCTATGTGCTTTTAGCCAAACTGCTACAGTTGCTGCTATGGTTTTAAGAAGTAAAAATAAAGAATTCTCTGAACAAGCAATTCCTACGATTATATCTGGCATCTTTGGTACAACTGAACCCGCAATTTATGGTATTACTCTACCACGTATTAAATATTTTATAATTTCTTGTATTGGTGGTGCTGCTTCTGGTCTAGTATGTGGTTTATTTGATATTCGTAAGTATTCATTTGGCAGCGGTATCTTTGCATTACCTACATTAATCAATACGGCAAATCCTCAACTATTACCAATTGTGGTTGCCTTAGTTGTATCTATTGTGGTGAGTTTTGTATTAACTTTTGTTTTATTTAAGGAAGAAGATATTTAAAAAATGAAACATATTAAACTTAGTCCATTCCCTGATGATTTTCTATGGGGTGCTTCAACTAGTGCTTTTCAATGTGAAGGTGCAAGTGATATAGATGGTAGAGGTCCTATTGCTTATGATTTAAACAAGCCAATAAAAGGTACAACGGATTTTAAAGTCGCAAGTGATTTTTATCATCATTACAAACAAGATATAGCTTTATTAAAAGAACTAGGTTTAAAAACATTTAGATTTTCCATTTCTTGGTCAAGAATCCTGCCTAATGGAAAAGGCACAATAAATCAAAAAGGACTAAACTTTTATGCAAGTGTAATTGATGAATGTCTTAAAAATAATATAGAACCTTTAGTAACTATGTATCATTTTGATATGCCATCCGCATTAGAAAAATTAGGTGGTTGGGGCAATCCTGATAGTAAAAATTGGTTTAAAGATTACGCAAAAATATTATTTGAAAATTATGGTGATAAAGTTAAATATTGGCTTACAATCAATGAACAAAATGTAATGATTTATTTGGCAGAAAAATATCATACACTAGTATTTTCTAAAGATGTAAAAAACATCACTCAAGAAATCTATCAACAAAATCATCATATGCTAGTAGCTCAGGCGATGGTTTTTGATTTGTGCCATAAAATGTGTCCTAATGCTAAAATCGGTCCTGCACCTAATATTTCTTATGTATATCCTGCTACTTGTAAACCAGAAGATACAATAGCAGCCCAAAACTATAATGCGTTGCGTAATTGGTTATATTTAGATGTAGCGGTGAATGGTGAATATAATGAAATTGTTTATACATGGCTTAAACAAAAGAATGCTTTACCTATATTTGATAAAGATGATGATCAAATATTAAAAAGAGGCAAACCTGACTTTATTGGCTTTAATTATTACAATACTTTAACTTGTGAACATGATGATGGAAATAAACCCTTAAGTCAAGCAAGCGATCAACAAAGCGCAAGAGGGGAAAGCGGTATGTTTAGAGGATGTCCTAATTCAAATTTAAATAAAACTAATTTTGGTTGGGAAGTTGATCCTGTGGGACTAAGAGTTACGATTAGAGAAATTTATGCAAGATATCATTTGCCAATGATTATTACAGAAAATGGCATAGGTGCAAAAGAAGAATTAACATCTGATAATACAGTTTGTGATTTATATCGAATTGAATATTACAAGGAACATATTTTACAAATGCATTTAGCTATTGAAGATGGATGTGAAATGTTAGGCTATTGTCCTTGGTCAGCAATTGATTTGATTTCTACTCATCAAGGATTTCAAAAACGTTATGGTTTTATTTATGTTAATAGAGATGAGTTTGATTTAAAAGATTTAAAAAGATATAAAAAAGATTCTTTCTATTGGTATAAAAAGGTAATAGAGACAAATGGTGTATGCCTGTAGTATTGAACCAAAATGATATTACAGAGATAAACAAGATTTATTTAAAGTGATGATTGCTTTTAGATATTTATTGCCTAAAAACAACTCGCGAAGAAGATTAATTAAGTAAGTAAAGAAGTATTTACCGAAACTTAATTGATGAATGAAATTAGCTTTGTAAATATCATTTAAAATAAGACTAAAGTGTCAAGTAAAAATACTTGACACTTTATTTATTTAGTGTAGAATAATTGATGGAAAAAGGAGGAATTGAAGATGGTAAAAATTAGACTAAAGAGAATGGGTGCTAAAAAATCTCCTTTCTATCGTATTGTTGTTTCTGATTCAAGAGATAGAAGAGATGGCAGAGAAATCGAAGTTATCGGTAACTATGATCCAAGAAAGAATCCAGCTGTTGTTACAATCAACGAAGAAAAGACTTTATCTTGGTTAAATAATGGCGCTCTTCCTACAGATACAGTTCGTAATATCTTATCTAAAGAAGGTATCATGAAGAAGTTTGCTGAAAGCAAAAAGGCTGGCAAATAATGATTGAACTTGAAAAAGTACTATTAAATATTGTTAAGCCAATTTGTGGTAACTCTGAAGAAGTTGTAGTTAAACAAATGGAATCATTAAATGAAAATGAAATTCTATTATATGTTTATGCACCAAGTTCAGATATCGCAAGACTTATTGGAAAACAAGGTATTATGGCTAATTCAATTCGCCAAATGTTACAAGTAGCATCTAGAATTGAAAATAAGCGTATTTCAATTAAATTTGAAGCACTATAAAGGGATGAAATAATCATCCTTTTTTTATACAATTGAAAATATGGAATTTGTAGTAATAGGAAAAATTGTAAACACATTTGGAATTAAAGGCGAAGTAAAAGTAGAATCACATACTGACTTTGTAAATGAAAGACTTAAAAAGGACTCTATTGTCTATATTGGCGAAGATCATAAGGCTTTAACGGTAAAAGGCTATAGAATGCATAAGGGCTTTATTATGTTATCTTTTAATGAATATGATAATATTAATCAAGTTTTAGAATATAAAGATATGTATATCTATAAGTCATGTGATGATATTACTCCTTTAAAAGAAGGTGAATATTATTTTAAAGATTTAGAAAATCTTGATGTATATGTAGGTGAAAACCATGTTGGTAAATGTCTATATGTTGAAGAAGGCAAGGCTTATAATTTTTTAAGAATAAAAGAAAATAGTGGCAAAGAAGTACTAGTACCTAACCTACCAGTGTTTGTAAGTGGTGTAAGTTTAAATGATAAAAGAATTAATTTAAATAAGGTGGATGGCCTACTATGAAAATAACGGTACTTACTTTATTTAAGGAACAATTTGAAGGTTTTTTAAATACTTCTATTATTTCTCGAATTTTAAAAAAGAATTTATGTGAAGTTAAAATTGTTGACATT
The DNA here is from genome assembly GCA_963593105.1 of Candidatus Methanomethylophilaceae archaeon. Lineage (GTDB taxonomy): Bacteria > Bacillota_I > Bacilli_A > Erysipelotrichales > Erysipelotrichaceae > Colivicinus. The sequence continues at coordinate 4,361 of CAVBAX010000087.1, forward strand.
AGAGACTATTCAATAGATAAACATAGACACGTAGATGATACTCCCTATGGCGGGGGAGCAGGTATGTTAATAAGAGTAGATGTCTTAGCTAATGCGATTATGGATAATAAAGGTAATAATACACATGTCTTATTAACTTCCCCTAAGGCTAAGCCATATACTCAAAAAGATGCATATCGATTACTTGAAAAAGAAGATATCATGATTGTATGTGGCCATTATGAAGGTGTGGATGATAGAATAAGTGACTATATTGATGAAAATATTTCTATAGGTGATTATGTATTAACTGGTGGGGAATTAGCGGCTATGGTCGTTATGGACTCGATTATGCGTTTAATTAATGAAGGCATAAGTTCAGATAGTTTAAAGGAAGAATCTTATACCGATGGACTATTAGAATATCCCCAATATACTAGACCTTTTGAATATAATGGTAAAGAAGTTCCTTTTGTTTTGACCAATGGTAATCATAAAGAAATCAAAAGATTCAATTTAAAAGGGGCGCTTAAAGAAACCTATAAGTATCGTAAAGACTTATTGGAAAATAGAGATTTTACTAAAGAAGAAAAAGAACTATTAAAAGAGGTAATAGATGAACTTGAAAACACAAATTAAAGCGCTTTTATTCGATGTAGATAAAACATTAGTTGATAGAAATTTAAATATGACTTCATCTTTAAAAGAGGCTTTAATCAAACTAAAAGAAAAAGGATATTTATTGGGTATTAACTCTGGTAGACCTGTTTTTTCTAGTATTAAGGTTTTAGAAAAAAATGATATAACATCTTTATTTGATGTTTATTATGGTTGTAATGGCCTAGAGTTTTATGATTTAACAAATAAAAAAAGTATTTATTTAGCTCAAATAGATGTAGCAACTATTAAAAAATTAGATAAGTTATTTTATGAAGACTATTTAGAACTAGGTTTTTATTCAGGTGATTCTATTATGTATTTAAATCATCAAATAAACGATGAAGAAACATTAAAAAGATGGACGAAAGCGCGTTTTGTAAAACCAACTTATTTAGATTTTCAAACTATTGATTATAATATTCCTAAGCTTGTTATTCTTTTTAAAGCTGAATATAAAGATGAAGTAGTTAAAAAGATGAATTCTATAAATATTGATGCAGTTGATATGTTTTTATCAGGTGATGAATGTGCAGAGATTGTACCAAAGGGTATAAATAAGGGTAATGCCATAAAAGACTTATCTAAGAATATGAATATTGATTCTAAAGCTATATTAGCTTTAGGTGATAGTGAAAATGATATCCCGGCATTAAAAAAAGCAACAGGTGTATATGTTGGAAATGAAGATAAAGATATAGCTTATTCAACCTCATTTATAGAATTAGGAGATTTTTTGAAAGATAATTTCAATTTATAGTTGTTTAAAAATAAAGTTGTATGGTAATATATATAGGCATTGTTGCTCCGCTTTTCTTATGATTATGAGCAGCTGTAATAGACATGTTAAAAGGAGAAGAAAATGAATTTAAATTTAGTAAATGAAATCACTAAAGAACAACTAAAGACTGATTTACCTGAATTAAGAGCTGGTATGACAGTTAGAGTTGACGTAATGATTAAAGAAGGCGACAAATCACGTATCCAAGCATTTGAGGGTATGGTAATTAAAGTTCAAGGCAGTGGCATCGGCCAAACATTCACTGTTAGAAAGTTGTCTAATGGTGTAGGTGTTGAAAGAACTTTCCCAGTTCATTCACCACTTATTGATAAGATTACTGTATTAAGAGTTGGTAAGGTTAGAAGAGCTAAACTATACTACTTAAGAGGT
>CAVBAX010000088.1:0-5965 GCA_963593105.1 Candidatus Methanomethylophilaceae archaeon
AGAGTAATAGATCGGTAATATTTATCTCACATGATTTAGAAGAAATAATTCAAGTATGCGATACTCTTACAGTTTTAAGAGATGGAAAAATAATTAGAACATTTGAAAAAAATGAATTTGAACCAAGTCTAATTAGAACTAGCATGATAGGTAGAGAACTAAAAGGCGAATATTATCGAAGCAGCTATAAAGCTACAAGAAATAATGAAATTGCTTTAAATGTTAAAAATGTTTATTTAAACAATCAATTAAAAGATGTTTCATTCGATTTATATAAAGGAGAAATAGTTGGCATCGGCGGCTTGTCACATTGCGGAATGCATCAGCTTGGAAAAGCTTGTTTTGGAGCTTTAAAGTTAGATGGAGGCAAAGTTTTAACAAATAATAAAGAAATTAATAGTCCATCTATTGCGATGAGAGAAAAGATTGGCTATGTCTCAAAAGATAGAGACATAGAATCGCTAGTTTTAAATGCTAGTATATCCGATAATATTGCAATTGCAGGCTTAAATAAATTCGCAATAAATAATTTTCTAATCACTGAAAAAAAAGAGAAAGACTATGTTAATAAAGAAATAGAAGACTTATCAATTAAATGTGCAAGTCCTAATCAAATGGTATCTGAATTATCAGGCGGAAATAAGCAAAAAGTTGTTTTCGGAAAATGGATTGGTTGCGATAGTGAAATATTAATTCTTGATTGTCCTACAAGAGGAGTTGACATTGGTGTCAAACAGGCTATGTACCAGCTTATGACAAAACTAAAGAAGCAAGGGAAAGCTATTTTGATGATATCTGAAGAACTTCCAGAACTAATTGGCATGAGTGATCGAATTCTTATTATGAAGGATGGCTGCATTAAAAAAGAATTTGAACGTAATGAAAATCTTAGTGACGCACAAATAATTGAATATATGATTTAGGAGCTAAAAATGAGTGAACTTAGAAAAGAAGAAAGTAAAAAGTTTATGATTAAGCAAATTATTATTAATTTGCTTCCCATCGCAGCGTTGCTTGGATTATTGATTGTTTTTTGTTTAATCGTTAAGTTAAAAGGTTATCGCTTGGATATGTATTTAAAAATTATCTTTAACCAAGGCGTTGTATTATCAATTGTCGCCACAGGAGCTATATTTATTTATACTCTTGGTTCATTTGATATAAGCCTTGGCTCAAGCACTTTATTTGCGGCAACAATGGGGGTCTTAGCCTATAACAAAACCGAGAGTTTGGCTTTAATGATATTGGCGATTTTATTATCAGGAGTACTATGTTCCTTGCTAAATTCTGTGTTAGCGACTATTTTCCATATTCCTGTTTTTGTTACTACTGTTGCAATGATGTCAGTGTTATCTGCTATTGCTTCACAAATTATTACTACTAAGGGCGGCGCATTAGGTGGAATTTCTATTCCAAGCGAAGTTGTAAAAAAACTTGATAATCCCATTTTTAAAATTATTGTCTTAATTCTTTGGATGTTGCTTTGTTACTTTATTTTTGATTTAACAAAATTTGGTAGAAGAGAAAAATACATTGGTGGTAATCAGGTTTGTGCTTATTTGAGTGGTATTAAATATAACAAATATGCAATTTTAGCTTTCTTACTTGCCGGAATTGGTGTTGGGATTGGTGCTTTTCTAACGATTGTTTATACGCCTTCTGTAACCACATCAACCGCAAGCGATATAGGAATGAATATTATGGTTGCGATTGTCTTTGGCGGCATGCCAATTTCTGGAGGCTCTAGATCAAAAATCCATTCAGCACTAGTTGGCGGTTTCTCTTATATGATTTTAAACAATATTCTAGAACTTTTAATAGATTCAAGTTCTGGATATGGCGTAATACAGATTATTAGTGCCATATGTTTCTTAAGCGTTGTTTATATTGCGAGTGCTAATTATCGTTTTAAGAATTTACCTAGGTAGTTTCCAAGTTTCTTGGATTATATACATTTGTTTTTAAAGGAGGAAAAAATGAAAAACAAATTTAAAAAATTAGTAAGTGTATTACTTGTACTTACATGCACACTTATGTGCTTTAGTGGATGTAGCTCTTCTAGTAAAGATGATTCATCTAGTCAAACAAGTGACCCAATCAAGATAGGTGTTCTTGTAGCGGACGTTAGTGGTGAGGAGGCTTTGGGCTTTAGAGAATACTATGAAGGATATATCACTAAAAACTATAATGTTACTTTCACTTATACCGATGAATTGAGTGATGCTGCTAGTGAAAAGTCAGCAATTGAAAAGTTTGCTTCTCAAGGCTATCAAGCAATTATTTCTTTATCAAGTTCAGATCGTTCTTTACAAATTGAAACATGTGAGGAAAATAAATTATATTACGCTGTTGCATCAGGTATGCTTGATGATGACCAATATGAAACTTATAAATCTTATGAATATTTTGTAGGTCAAGTTGGTCCTAACATGAATACGGAATATGAAGCTGGATATCAAATGGGAACTTATTTTAAAGATAAAGGCGTTAAGACGGTTGCGATTTATGGCGCATTTATTCCAAATCCATTACATGTTTATCGTATGGCAGGTGTTCTTGTTGGCTTGGGTTTAAGCTATGGTGGAACAAATGATAAAGCGGATATCGTTGGCCAAATCTTTGCAGATCAAGGTGTTAGTCTATCTAAAATAAGTGGCGATATTACTGTGGTTTCATATTTACAAGGATATGGCGATACAACAACAGATGAAATCAATGCGGCTATTGGTGCATCACCAGAAGCATTCTTATCTGTGGGTATGGCTACGACATTCTTTACTCAGCAATTAAATGCAGCAAATATAGAATTTGCTGACGTTGATTCATTTACTTTAAGCAATGGAACAGCAATGAAATCAGGAAGCCTTGTTTATCTTGCTGGTAAGTATTCTTCTAGTATTGGGCCTGTATTTGCACTTGTTTATAACGCTGTAAATGGCAACGTTATTAAAGATGATTCAGGGTATGCTCCATCGATTTCACAAAAATATTTAGTTGCTACTGATGGCGATACATTTGACAAGTATTATATTGAAGATAATGGTGACAGTCCAATTTATAGTAAGGAAGTTTTAGACACAATTATTGGTGATTCTGTGACTTATGATCAAATATTGAATTTAGTGGAGTCTAAATAGCTAAGGTTTATATGAAAAAATATGGGTTTTTAAAATCACTTATAATACCCATGGCGTTTCTAATGGTATTACAAGGAATTTGCTTGCTTAATGGTAGAACAATGATTACCAATATCACAAGCTTTAATAACTTTGTTGTCTATACAGCAATTATTACGATAACTACTATCGCATTATCTATCAATTTGAATAGTGGTCGTTTCGATTTCTCCTTAGGATCTATTTCCTTGTTATCCTCTTGTGTTGCTTCTAAGATTACCTTTGCATTATTAAGCGGAGGTAATCTTAGTGCTCCATTAATGCTATTATTTAGCCTAATTGTGGGCGGTCTACTTGGACTATTGTCGGGTGTATTATATGTAACATTACGTTTGCCACCAATTATTACTTCTCTTGGTGTGACACTTATTTATGAAGGCATTCTATTTACAGTGACCAATGGTAAATATTTGATGAAAGAGGTTCAAAATGCTTCGATGAATGCTTTTATTAATAATTGGCTATATATTGTAATTCTAATCTTATTGGTATTATTGGCAACTATTATATTATTTGACAAAACTAAATTTGGATACGAATATAATGCCTTAAAAAATGGACAAAGAGTTGCGGTTAATACTGGCATAAATGAAGTAAGAAATTCGGTTATATGTTATGTATTCTGTGGTGCTTTAATGGGCATAGTTGGCTTTTTAAATGCGGCAAGAAATACAAATATAAATGGTGGTAATTTAAATTTTGGATCTATCAGTATCATGTTTAAAGCTTTTCTTCCAATGTTTATTGGCTCATATATTGGTCGCTTTATAAATGAAAAGATTGGTTTTCTATATGCTGGTTTATGTATGTCGATGCTTAATTCAACATTTGCAGTTTTCGCCAATGAACTAAGTGCATCTTTACAAGCTATTATAAATGCCTTAATGCTTGTGTTTTTCTTGATATATTTAAGCAATGAAAATTTTTTATTGAGAATATTTAAAAAGAAAGGGCAAGGTAATGATTAATTTAAATAAGGCTCCTTTTTTCTTAAAGGAAGAAGATATTAAATGGGTGGAAGATACAAAAAATACTATGACCATTGAAGAAAAGATTGGCCAGCTATTTATGCCGATTGGCTACTCAGGTGATTTAAACTATTTAGATAATTATATTCTTTCTCATCATGTTGGAGGAATAATGTATAGATGTGGTGATAGTAAAGAGATGCAAGAAACACATCGCTATCTTCAAGAACATAGTAAGATTCCTTTGCTTATTGGGGCTAATTTAGAAGATGGTGGATCTGGTATTGCTATTGATGGCACTTTCTTTGGTAAACAGATGCAAGTTGCAGCTACAAATGATTATAATGAAGCTTATCATCTAGGGAAAGTGAGCTGTGGCGAAGGAAGAGCGGTAGGTTGCAATATAGCTTTTGCGCCTGTTGTTGATATTGACTATAATTGGCGAAATCCAATTACTAATGTTAGAACCTATGGAAACAATCCTGATAATGTTTTAGAATTTGCTAAAAATTATTTAAAAGCAGCTAAAGAAGAAAATGTTTTAGTTGCGATTAAACACTTTCCCGGTGATGGGAGAGATGAGGTAGACCAACATATTTTGACAAGTGTAAATGATTTATCTTGTGATTCTTGGGATGAAACTTATGGAAAAGTTTATAAAGGCTTAATTGATGAAGGCGCACAAACGGTTATGGTTGGGCATATTGCGCTTCCTTCTTATCAACATTATTTTAATCAAGATTTTAATAAAAAAGTAATGCCAGCGTCTTTATCCCCTGAATTGTTAAAAGGCTTGTTGAGGAATAAGCTTGGCTTTAATGGTTTGGTGTTAACTGATTCGACATGCATGGTTGGTTTTTCTTGTGCAATGGAAAGAGAAAAGGCTGTTCCATATGCTATTGAGGCGGGATGCGATATGTTTTTGTTTAATAAAGATTTGGATGAAGACTATCATTTTATGTTAGAAGGCTATAAAAAAGGAATTTTATCAAGTCAAAGATTAGATGAAGCTTTAACTAGAATATTGGGCATTAAAGCATCTCTTGGTTTACACATAAAATCAAAAAAAGATATAGTTCCTAGTAATGATTGCTTAGCTATTTTAAAAAATGATGAACATATAGCTTGGAGCAAAAATTGTGCAGATAAGGCTATCACTTTGGTTAAGGACAAAGATAGAATCTTGCCTTTAGACCCAAGTAAGACAAAAAAGGTTTTGTTAGAAATATTGGGAGATTTTCCATCTAATGAAAGAGTAATTAACAAATTTAAAGATTTATTAATTAAAGAAGGCTTTGATGTTGAACTGTATGAAAGGGAAGATTTTAATACTGCAAAATTTGATGTCAAAACATTTAAAAGTAAATATGATTTAGTAATTTATATTGGCAATGTAGAAAATGCGTCTAATAAAGTTACTAATCGAATATCATGGTTTACTTTTTGGGGAAACGGTAATAATGTACCGTGGTTTGTAAAAGAAAGACCAGTTATTTTTATTAGCCTTGCTAATCCATATCATTTAATAGATGTGCCAATGATTAAAACTTATATCAATGCTTATTCTAATAGCGATATAGTTATTGAAAACGTCGTTGAAAAAATTATGGGTAGAAGCCTTTTTAAAGGAATAAATCCCATTGATCCATTCCTAGGTAAGGAGTATCTAAAATGGTAAATAAAATATTTTTAGATAAAGCAATTTCTCTACTTCCTGATTTGAATCAAACTTTTGTTAAAGTGATAGATACTTCTGTTTTTGATAAAGCATTAAAGGAAAATGATTCTATTATTTTAGATTTTGGTAGGCATCTTACTGGT
>CAVBAX010000089.1:0-5895 GCA_963593105.1 Candidatus Methanomethylophilaceae archaeon
ACTTAGATACATAATCATTCTCTCAAAACCTAGACCAAAGCCTGCGTGTTTGCATCCACCATATCTTCTTAAATCTAAGTACCATTCAAGAGTAGACTTATCCATGCCTAGTTCATCCATTCTCTTTTCTAATAAATCTAGACGTTCTTCTCTTTGTGAACCACCAACAAGTTCGCCAACATGAGGAACAAGCAAGTCACATGCAGCAACAGTCTTACCATCATCATTAGCTCGCATATAGAAAGCTTTAATATCTTTTGGATAGTCAGTTAAGAAAACTGGTCCCTTAACAACTTGTTCACATAAATATCTTTCATGTTCAGTATTAAGGTCAATACCCCACTCAACTTTATTTTCAAATTTAACAGGAGCTTTAAGTAAGATATCAATAGCTTCTGTATATGGCATTCTTCTAAATTCAGAGTTTCTTACATGATTTAATCTTTCAAGTAAAGTCTTATCAATCATAGTATTAAAGAAATTCATTTCTTCAGGTGCATTTTCTAAACAATAATCGATACAATACTTAACCATATCTTCAATTAGTGCCATATCATCTTCTAAATCCGCGAAAGCAATTTCAGGTTCAATCATCCAGAATTCAGAAGCGTGAGTCTTAGTGTTTGAATTTTCAGCTCTAAAGGTAGGGCCGAAAGTATATACATCTCTAAAAGCCATTGCGAAAGCTTCAACATGTAATTGACCTGATACAGTTAAAGCTGCATGTTTACCAAAGAAGTCTTCTTCATACTTACTATCTTCTCTTGTTGTAGCGGTAAACACCTCACCTGCTCCTTCTGCATCATTGCTTGTAATGATTGGTGTATGAACATAAACAAAACCTTGGTTTTGAAAAAATTCATGAATTGCCATAGATAGAACACTTCTTAATCTAAATACAGCTGAGAAAGTATTAGTACGAGGTCTTAAATGAGGATATTCTCTTAAAAATTCAAAACTATGTCTTTTCTTTTGAAGAATATATGTTTCGTCACATTTACCTAAAATCTCAACAGAAGTAGCTTCTAGTTCGAATGGTTGTTTATTATTTGGAGTATAAATATATTTACCAGTAACCTTAATACTAGTACCAGTAAGCATTTTAGATACATCGGAATAATTATCTAGATTATTATGATAAACGATTTGAGCATTTTTGAAATAAGTGCCATCATTTAATTCAATAAAGCCAATAGAACCTGAGTCCCTATTTGTTCTTACCCATCCTTCAAGCTCAACATATTCTAATTGATCTTTTTCAATATGACTTTCAGAATTAGATAAGTCATATAATTCTCTAATTGTATAAAAATCTAACATAAATCTCCTCTATTTATTTTCGGTATTTGTTTCAAACACCAATTCTTGAATCATTGAAACAACATCAACGCTTCTAATCAAAACGCCCTTTGGTGTATTATAGTGAACATGTGTGAAATCAACAATTCCTTTAATACCTGCATCAGCTAATAAATCAATTGTTTCTTGTACATCTTGTGAGATACATAAAATCGCAATTCGACAGCCTTCTGGTAATTTTTCTTTTACATCTTTAATATCATAAACCGGTAATTTAAGTTTGCATTTGTCTGGATATTTATCAAAGGCACAAACAATTTCCCCTACAACATCAGACCAATTATTATAGTTTAACAAGGCCTTACCTAAGTTACCGCAACCAACTAAGATGATTTTTTCATCGTAATTTACACCAAGTTCGTCAGCAAAAATATCAATAAGTTCATCAACATTGTAACCATATCCTTGTTTTCCAAGGCAACCAATCAAAGAAAAATCTCTTCTAATTGTCGTTGATTTAATATTGACATATTCAGAAAGTTCAGAAGACATAATCTTGTCTTTACCTTCGGTTTTAATTTTTCTTAAAGCTTTTAGGTAAATAGGATATCTTCTTAAAGTTGCATTTGGAGTCTTTTTCATATTATTACCTTCTTTTCTTGTAATATTATACGCAATAATTGATTATTTGTGAATCTTTTATAAAACTTAACTAAATAAAAACATTATTGTTTAGGCTAGTGCTAAAGTTTATTTATTCCATTTGTGAAAGGCAATATATCATTTAGGATTATCTGATTATATTTATCTAATATTTCATGAAAATAAATGAAATCACCATCAATTTTCTAATTATCTTAATTTAAAACTCTTCTACATGTGATTTTTCATTAGATAAATTATCACCAATGCCTATAATAAATACAGCCATTTTTCTTTTAAATATTATATTTTCTTGGTTTAGTAAATAAATCAAGGTATTAATCTAGTAACTATTGAGTACTTATAAAACAAACATCTTAAAAACTATAGTTAATTAATAATATTTTTTCATTAATCTTCGATTGACATAGATGGCATAGAACTAGTATTTAATGGCACAAACTTATTATTATGATAATAATGCCATGCAGCTACACCAATCATAGTCGCATTATCCGTACAATATTTTAAAGGTGGAAGTATGACATCAACACCCTTTATTTTTTCGCTTACAAGTTCTCTAAGTCTAGAGTTGCATGCCACCCCACCTGCAATAACAAACATCTTGCAAGGATATTGTTCAAGTGCTTTGATAGCTTTATCAACCAAACAATTTAGAGCCACTTCTTGGAAAGCATAAGCTAAATCAGCTTTATTTAATTCTTCCCCATTTCTTTCAATTCTATTTACAAGTTGTAAAGAAGCATTCTTTAAGCCTGAGAAAGAAAAGTTAAGGCCATCTACTTTTGGTGTAGGTAGTTGATAATTCTTTTTGCCTTCTTTAGCTAATTTGTCAATCTTAGGTCCGCCTGGATACTCAAGTCCTAAAACTCTAGCAACTTTATCATATGATTCGCCAATAGCGTCATCTAGTGTAGTGCCCACAATCTTAAAACTATTTTCATTTTCGATATAGACAAGTTCAGTATGTCCTCCACTAACTACAAGAGCCATTAAAGGATATTTTAGGGGCTGTAAAAGTTCATTAATGAAAATATGACCCTTTAAATGATGAACACCAATTAAAGGCTTATCATAAAAAAACGCCAATGTTTTAGCAGCAATACCACCAACATGAAGTGAGCCAATTAAACCTGGTCCCATTGTATAGGCTATAGCTGACATATCTTCTACTTTTTCATTTGCTTGTTTTAAGGCTTCATCAACAATTGTTGAAATTTGTTCAACATGCATTCTACTTGCAACTTCAGGAATTACCCCGCCAAAACGAGCATGCACATCAATTTGGCTTGTCACAACAGAACTTAATATATTTAAATCTTCATCTATAATTGCACAAGCAGTTTCATCACAACTACTTTCAATCGCTAAAATCTTCTTCATTTAAGCCAATCAATCCTTTCACCATATCTATACAATCTTCGCCATCTTCATAGTAGCCAGCTCTTTCTCTGGTCTTTATAAAATCTAATTTTTCATATAAACTTTTAGCTTTTAAATTAGACTTTCTTACTTCTAGATGCATGAATTCACATTCATTATGTATAGCTTCTTTAATTAATAATTTTAATAATTTTTCACCTAATCCTTGTCCTTGGTATTCTTTTGAAATTGCGATATTTACTAAATCACAATTTTCAAACATAAACCAAAGTCCGCCATAACCAATGATTTTATTATCTTGTTTTAAGATATACCATTTTGAACAATCATTATTTAAATCATCTTCAAAATATTTTCTAGGCCAAGGATCATTAAATACTTCATTTTCAATTCTTATGACCTCATCTAGGTCATTTATTGTCAATTCCTCAATCATCTATAATAAGCATTACTTTCTTTTAAGTATTCAGGTGATAAGAAATTAACATCTTTAACTTCTTCCCATAAGTTCTTAGTATTTAAAAAACACTGAGGAATATCAGGATTATTATTTTCTTTGCCTATAAGTTTTCCATCAAGTACCACATTATAATCTTTGGCATCAATATCATCTAAAACGATAGCTTGATCATTTAGTAAACAAGTTTCTTTATCATAAACACCAACATAAGCTCTATTAGCTCTAGCATCCATCACAACCATCGTCTTTTCATTATTACCAGCATATAATCTTAAAGTTGAAATAGTATATAACTTTAGACTTTTGATTTGACATAACACTTTAGCGATGGTCATAGCGATTCTAACACCAGTATAAGAACCAGGACCCTTAGAAATACATATTGAATCGATATCGTTTTTACTTATATTAGCTTTCTTAAATAATTCATCAAGATAAACAAATACTTCTTCGGATTGTTTCTTAAAACATTCTAAAGAAATAGATTCTACAATTTCATCTTCTTTTATAAGCGCTACTGTTAAATATTTATAAGCAGTATCTATACATAGTGTCAGCATTCTTCAATAAGCTCCTTATATTTATCTCCAATTGGATTAAAAATAATTTCTCTAGTATTATCATCGATATATTTAAAAGATATTTCTAAATATTCTTTTGGTAGATAATCTTTATAATAGATAGGCCATTCAACAATCATAACCCCTTCATCTAAATATTCATCTAGGCCTAAATCATATTCACATCCTTCAAGTCTATAGGCATCAATATGAAATAATTTAATATCCCCATTATAAATTTTTAAAATAGTAAAAGTTGGTGAATTAATTACTTCTTTTATATTTAATGCCTTTCCTATCCCTTTTGTAAAAGTCGTCTTTCCACCAGCTAAGTCTCCAACAAGAGTTATACACATTCCTTTTTGAAGTTTTTTTCCTATTTTATAGCCTAAATCAATTGTTTCTTTTTCACTTTTACTTAACATGTACTCAATTATAGCACTTGTGATGATAAAATTAATCTATGTTGCCTGATAAGTATTTAAAAACAATCAAAGAACTTTTAAATGATGAATATGATGCTTATTTAAACTCTTTTAATCAAGAAAGAATTCATAGTCTAAAAGTTAATACAAACAAAATTACAATAGAAGACTTTCAAAAACTTTTTCCAAATTTAGAAAAAGTACCATGGGTATCAGATGGTTTCTATTATGAAGATGAAAACATTACTAAAAGCCTTTATTATTATGCAGGCTTGTTTTATATTCAAGAAGCTAGCGCAATGTTGCCAGCGGAAGTACTACCAATAGAAGAAAATGATATCGTCTTAGATGCTTGTGCAGCACCAGGTGGTAAAAGTTTAAAACTATTAAACAAATTAAATAATACCGGTCTTCTTGTATCTAATGATATATCCCCTTCTCGCGCTAATGCCTTGCTTAGAAACATTGAAAGGTTTGGTTTTGAAAACTACTTCGTGATCTCTAAAGATATATTAGAACTTGAAGAAAAGTATAAAAATACCTTTGACAAGATTTTATTAGATGCTCCATGTTCTGGCGAAGGAATGTTTAGAAAAGATAAGAGTTTGATTAATTCATGGCTTGAACACGACGAATCATATTATGCACCAATTCAAAAAAGTTTAATAAATTCATGTTTAAATATGCTGAAAGTTGGTGGCATGATGGTTTATTCAACTTGCACATTCAATACTAAAGAAGATGAAGAAATAATTAAATATGTCCTAGATAATAATCCTGATGTAAAGCTAGTCCCATTTAAAAAATATGATGGATTTAAAGAAGGAATAGATAATATTGGCGTTAAGCTATTCCCTCATCGTATTAAGGGTGAAGGACACTTTGTGTGTCTACTTCAAAAGGGAAATAAAACAAATAAAAAAGAAATCATAAAAACGCAAGTTAAATCAAATATTGATTTTATTAATAGCTTAAATAAACATTTTTATAATGGCTCTTTTAAAACAATTAATGATTCTGAATATTTTATAAAAGATTTTGATACAAATGGTATCAGAACTCTAAGATCAGGTCTATTACTTGGTAAAAATACCAAGCATGGTTT
>CAVBAX010000090.1:0-5836 GCA_963593105.1 Candidatus Methanomethylophilaceae archaeon
ATTTTATAAAGAGTTATGTATTGTTTCTCTAACAGCACCTTTTGATTTGATCATGTTTTTGAAATAATCCTTAACCTTACCAGCTAAGCCTACTTCAAATAAATCTACACCAAAGATATCTTTATCATGTAATAGTTCATCAACAACATCAACATTTTCATCGCCTAGTTTTAAATCTTTGACAAAACCTGTTACATATTCAAGTTTTGGATCTGGACTAATTTCAAAACTTGTTCCATCGTCTTTAATACCCATTAGATATCTTAACCATAAGGCAAATACCATAGGAATATATTTTAAATCCTTAGCATTTTCCTTATATGCCTTAATAGTCTCACCAAATCTAATAGACAATTTCATAGAAGTATCAGTAGCGATTCTTTGAGGAGTATCAGGCATAAATGGATTAGGTAAACGTTTACCAATTACTGTATCAATAAATTCCCTTGGATTTAAAATCTTAGGATCAACTACTACAGGTAACCCTTCTACATAACCAATTTGCTTAATTAATGAAACTAAATCTTCATCTTTCATTTCATCAGCAATCTTTTCATATCCTAATACACATCCTGAAACCGCAAGACAAGTATGAAGAGGATTTAGGCATGTACAAACCTTCATCTTTTCTACTTTATCTACAGTTTCCTTATCTGTAAATAAGACACCTGCTTTTTCAAGTGGTGGTCTACCATTTGGGAAATGATCTTCAATTACTAGATATTGAGTTTCTTCTGAATTTACAAATGGGGCAATATAAGTCTTCTTACTTGTAACAACACCATCTAACCCTTCAAGTCCATCTTTGGCAAGAATTGCCTTTACATCACTGTCAGGACGAGGAGTAATCTTATCAATCATTGACCAAGGGAAAGAAACTAATGAACCATCATTGATGTATTCTTCAAAACCTTTTTCAACAAAGCCATTCTTTACCCAATTAGAGGCAAACGCATTCATGGCATTATATAACTTATCACCATTATGAGAACAATTATCTGTTGAAACCATCGCAATAGGAAGCTTGCCTGCTTTGTATCTTTCTAATAAAAGTGATGCAACCTTACCAATATAGCTAGTAACTTTATCAGGTCCATTATTAAAATCCGCTTCAATAGCTTTTAAAACATTACCACTAGAATCGGTTAAAGAATAACCCTTTTCAGTAATAGTAAAAGTTACCATTTGTAGACTTTCTTTAGAGAAAATCTCCTTAAGTCTTTTCATTTGTTTATCATTAGTCTCATCTAACAATAAACTCTCACAAGTACCTGCAACCAAAGTCTTTTCAATACTACCATCACCCTTTAAAGTAACAAGAATATGCTTATTATCACTAGGCCAATACATCTTTTCGACAATTTCATAATCAAAGCCTTCACATACTATAACGCCCTTATCATAGTCCTTGTTATTTAAAAGAGTTTGAGCAAGGTTACAATGGAAAGCTCTATATAAGTTACCTGCACCAAAATGAATCCAAGTTGGATTATTATAAGTATTTTCTCTTACCTTATCTACATCAAACTCAGGTACATTATAGCCAAGTTCTCTATATTCTTTATCTAGCATTTTTACTAATAGCCTCCCATAAACCATTTAAATAAGTAGCGCCTAGTGCCCTATCATATAAACCATATCCTGGCATTGCGACCTCATCCCAAATCATACGACCATGATCTGGTCTAATTGGACCATCAAAGCCGATATCATATAAAGCCTTCATAATTTCATACATATCGAAATTACCATCACTTGATAAATGAGCAGCTTCTTCAAAGTTAGTAGGAGTAATAAACTTTAAATTTCTAACATGAGCGAAATGAATTCTACCCTTTAGGCTTCTAATCATATCAGGTAAATCATTGTTTAAATTAGTACCATATGAACCAGAACAGAAAGTAACACCATTATGTGGATCATCTACCATCTTCATCATCTTTAAGATATTTTCCTTATTGATGATAATTCTAGGCAAACCAAACACACTCCAAGCAGGATCATCTGGATGAATTGCCATCTTAATATCATACTTGTTACAAACAGGCATAATCTTTTCTAAGAAATACTTAAGATTTTCAAATAATTTTTCATCATCAACATTCTTATACATCTCAAATAATTCCTTAACATGAGCAAGTCTATCAGGTTCCCAACCTGGCATAATAGTACCATTCATATCACCAGAAATAGATTCAAACATAGTCTCTGGATTGATACTATCAACAGCCTCTTGAGTATAAGCTAAAACAGTTGAACCATCATCTCTTACTCTTGCAAGTTCTGTTCTAGTCCAGTCAAACACTGGCATAAAGTTATAACATACTAAATGAATATCTTCTTCACCTAGATTTTCTAGCGTCTTGATATAGTTTTCAATATACTTATCTCTATCAGGTAAACCAGCCTTAATAGAATCATGAATATTAACACTTTCAATACCAGAAATATGTAAACCACTTGCCGCAACCTCATCTTTTAAAGCTTTAATGGCAGATCTTTCCCATACTTCACCTGGTTTTGTGTCATATAAAGTTGTAATAACACCAGTCACACCTGGAATTTGTCTAATTTGTTTTAAAGTTACAGTATCGAATTTGCTTCCATACCATCTAAGTGTCATTTCCATTCTAATTACCTCTTAACTCTTGCACCTGCACCTGACATAATTGCTTCTACTTCTGACTTTTGAGCCATAGAAGTATCACCTGGAGTAGTCATAGCTAAAGCACCATGAGCTGCACCATAATTAACACATGTTTCTGGATCACATCCCATCATTAGTCCATATACTAAACCTGAAGCGAATGAATCACCACCACCAACTCTATCTAGGATTTCTAAATCCTTATAGTCATTAGCCTTATAGATTTCACCATCTGCCCACATGATTGCAGACCAATCATTAACAGTAGCAGTCTTAACAGTTCTCAAAGTAGTCGCAACAGCCTTAAAATTAGGATAAGTCTTAGCAGCTTCATTAATCATCTTCTTATAGCCATCAAGATTTAATGTCTTAAGATTTTCATCATTGCCTTCAATCTCAAAACCAAGACAAGCAGTGAAGTCTTCTTCATTACCAATCATGACATCAACATATTTAGCGATTTCTTTATTAACTTCTCTTGCCTTATCAAGTCCACCAATAGCACTCCACATACTAGGACGATAGTTTAAGTCATAAGAAACAATAGTGCCATACTTTTTAGCAGTCTTAATTGCCTCAATTACAGTTTGTGAAGTAGTCTCAGAAATAGCAGCATAGATACCACCAGTATGTAACCATCTAACGCCTAAAGTGCCAAAGATATATTCAAAGTCAAAATCTTGAGCTGTAGCCTTTGAAATAGCAGTATTAGCTCTATCAGAACAGCCAACAGCACCTCTAATACCATAACCTCTTTCAGTGAAGTTGATACCATTTCTACAAGTTCTACCGATACCATCAGTCTTCATCATCTTAACAAGCTTAGTACTAACACCACCTTGTTCAATAAAATCTACAAGAAGCTTACCTACTTCATTATCAGCGAAAGCAGTAATTGTAGCTGTATCTAAACCAAAGCACTTATGAAGGCCTCTAACAACATTATATTCGCCTCCACCTTCCCAGGCTTTAAAAGATCTAGCAGTTCTAATTCTACCCTCTCCTGGATCTAGTCTTAACATGATTTCACCAAGTGAAACCGCATCAAACATACATTCTTCTTTTGGTCTTAAATTTAAATTCATATTAACCTCTAATTTCCTTTACTCTATTTACTGCAGCAGCAGTCATATCTTTAATCTTATCAAATTCACCATTTTTAATTAAAGAAGACTTAACCATCCAGCTACCACCGATAGCTAAAATACGATCATACTTAACATAGTCTTCCATATTGTTTTCATTAATGCCGCCAGTTGGAATGAATTTCATCATAGTATATGGAGCTGCAATGGCCTTAATCATACTTAAACCACCACTAGGTTCAGCTGGGAAGAACTTAACAACATCAAGACCTAACTTATAGCCCTTTTGAACATCACTTGGAGTACATACACCAGGTGTTACTGGAATATTATTTTCTAGACAATACTTAACTACATCTTCATCAAAACCTGGAGAAACAATAAACTTAGCACCAGCATTCACTGCTCTTTTTACTTGTTCAACGCTTAAAACAGTACCAGCACCAACTAGCATATCAGGATATTCCTTAGCCATGATTGCAATTGATTCTTCAGCAGCATCAGTTCTAAAAGTAACTTCAGCACATGGCAAGCCACCTTCGATTAATGCCTTAGCTAAATCTTTAGCATCTTTAGCATCATCAAGGACAACGACTGGAAGTATTCCTACTTCAGAAATTTTCTTTAAAACATCATTCATCTTTACATAACTCCTTTAAATGTGTTAATATAGTTTCATATCGTGGAACTAGTTTCCATAATACGAAACGTCTTTAAGATGATTATATAACAAAAACTCTCATGGAAAACAAAAACCCTATACAAGTTTCAGAAAAATTATTTGCCGTACTAGAACTACTTGCCAAAAATGGTGAATGTGGCCTACTTGAAATAAGTAAAAGCCTTGACTTAAACAAAGCCACCGTTCATCGCCTTTTGACATCTTTAATAATGCTAGGATATGTTAACCAAAATCAAGAAACATCAAAATATAGATCAACCTATAAGCTATGTTTTCTATCAACCCAAATTCTAGAAAACAACGATGTAGTCTCACTATGTAAACCCTATCTTAAAAAAATTGCTGAATATACTAATGAAACCGTCCACTTAGTAAAACTAATAGATGATAAAGCGGTCTATATTGATAAAGTAGAAGCCTCAGCTAATTCAATTAGACTAATATCTAGAATTGGAAAAACAATACCTCTATATTGTTCAGGAGTTGGTAAAGCCCTAATGGCCTATATGCCAAATGATAAAATAATCAAAATCTTTAACGAAAGTGAAATTATTTCTTATACAAACAATACCATTGTTGATATCGATACTCTTTTAAAAACAATTGAAACAATAAGAAAAAATGGCTACGCTTTAGACAATGAAGAAATGGAAAAAGGTGTTAAATGTGTTGCGGTTGCCATGCATGATTTTAACAACAAACCATCATATGCCTTTTCAGTATCAGCACCAAAAGACAGGATGACAGCTTCAAACATTGCAAGATACGCAAACTATTTAATAGAAATCAAAAAAGAAATAGAACAATCAGTTGTCCCTATAAAATAAACGTCTTTCAAGTATCTTATCAAAATTATGTTTAACTACAATATAAGAAACAATAGGCGCAATTAAATCAGAAATCGACTCTGCCAAAAAGACATATATCGCATCAAAAAAGATTGGCAATATAAACAAAGAAACAAAATAAATAGACTTTCTAAAAAAAGATAAAAACAAAGAAATTTTAACCTGTCCTAAAGATGTCATACCATCGACAAATTCATATTGAAAACCTAAAGGTATTATAAACAAAGTATAGATTCTAAGTGCTTTAGTGGTGTAATAAACCATAGTTACATCATTATTAAACAAATAAATAAATTTATCACCAAGTAACCATACAATGCCAAACATAAAAGTACAATATAAAACACAACACTTCATGATATAGTAAAAAGCCTTTTTTACTCTATCGGTTTGATAAGCGCCAAAGTTATAACTCAAAATACATTGAGTACCAGAACTTATTCCAGCTAAAGGCATAGTAACAATCAACATAAAAGATTGAAGTATGGTATTAGCACCTACCAGCACATCGCTAAGCTGCCCACCATACTTATTAAGCATTGAATTTAAAGCGATTATCATCACATTATCAAAA
>CAVBAX010000091.1:0-5811 GCA_963593105.1 Candidatus Methanomethylophilaceae archaeon
AATCATACCATCTAAACCTGCATATTTAGCAAGTGCACTTATCAAATTAACCTTTATATCATTTCTATAATCTGCTTCACAAATTTTAGAAAAAGCATGAGTTAATAAAGCATCACCAGTTAGTATGCCAACAGCTTCCCCAAATTTTTTATGACAAGACAATTTACCTCTACGATAATCATCGTTATCCATACCTGGTAAATCATCGTGTATTAAAGAATAAGTTTGAATATATTCAAGGCCACATGCTGCCCCATAGGCCACTTCTTCATCAAGTCCAAAACCCTTAACAATCGCAAAAATAATATTAGGTCTAAAACGCTTGCCACCTTCAAGACAATAAGCCATAGCCTCTTTAATTTTGTTATCTTTGTAGTAATTTAAACTATTATTTAAATATTCTTCAAAGTTCATTTTTCTTCACCTATTTCTTCAATTTGACTTTCATAAGAACTTAATTGTTTCTTTAAATCCTTAGATAAATCCAAGCCTTCCTTATACAATTTAATAGAATTATCTAAATCAGTATTATCATCATCTAAAAGTTCAACTATTTCTTGAAGTCTTTTCATCTTATCTTCAAACTTTACTTTAGCCATTTCTTTTACCAACTTTCTTAACATTTACATTAATTTTATTATGATATGTTTCAATCAACAATTCATCATCAATAGATATATCATCTTTTATAAGTTTATTATCTTTATAAACCAATGAAAAACCCCTTTTTAAAGTATTATCAATTGAATAAGCCTTAAGTAATGAATCTAATTTATCAATATCATTTCTTTTTCTCATTAACTTTATTTTTATTGATAAGACCATGTTATTAATATTAGAATCAATATCTTTATTAATGGAATCCAATCTATTTTGAAAACTATTTATCCTTTCAAGATAATAATCTAATTTTAACGCTGTCTTATCAATCAACAATCTAGGATTTAATAAATATTTATCACTACTCAAATCATTAAGCGTTTTATTATAGGTAGCCAATTTATCTTGAATCAAAGATTTTAATTGATCTTCCATATAAGCTACTTCATCATTTATATCTAAAATATTAGGTGTAATTAATTCTATTGCTCCAGTTGGGGTTGGTGCACGTAAATCAGATACAAAATCGGTTAGTGTAAAATCTTGTTCATGTCCTACGCCAGATACGATGAAAGTATTTAAATTATAAATTGTTCTAACAATTCCTTCATCGTTAAAACAAAATAAATCTTCAAATGAACCACCACCTCGAGCTAAGACGATTATTTGATAATCTAATGAATCAACTTTTAATAAAGTTTCAATAATACTATTTGGCGCTGTAACACCTTGTACCACAACTGGGTAAAAATCAACATTACAAATAGGCCATCTTCTTTTAAATTGAATTTTAATATCAGACATAGCAGCACTATTATCACCACATAATACTGCTACTTTTTCAGGATATATAGTTGGTATTTCTTTTTTATGAGAATCAGAAAATAAGCCTTCATTATAAAGTTTATTTTTAAGTTCTTCATATCTAGCATATAAATCACCAATACCATCAAGCTTTAAACTATTAACATAAACCTGTAATTGACCACTAGCTTCAAATAAAGAAACAGAACCTTGTATAAGTACTTTATCACCATTTTTTGGATTAAAGTTTAAATATAAAGCTTTAGATTTAAACATCACACAACTAATAGATGCATTTTCATCTTTCAGCGTGAAATATATATGTCCTGAGACAGCCTTACGAAAATTAGATAGTTCACCACTTACTAGAACACTAGTTAAAGCGTTATCACTATCTAATTTATTTTTTAAATATCTAACAAGTGTAGTTACACTTATAGAATTCATAGATTATCTAAAACTCCATTGATGTATTTATAAGAATCATCATCACTATATTCTTTAGCGATTCTAATAGCTTCATCAATAACAATTTTTTTATTATCACTATTTAGTTTGTATTCACTAGTTCCAACAAGCAATATAGCTTGATCGATATAAGATAATCTATCAAAGCTCCACTTTTTCAAATGCTTAGAAATTTCTTCAATATAAGCGTCTTCATTTTGAATTAAATCATTTTCAATGGCACCTACATATTCATCAATGTCTTCAAAATTATCAATAAAAGAAGTAATCAAATCCTTATGTAATAAAAGATGTTGATATACTGTTATTACTACTTTAATTCTTGTTTCATGTCTGTTCATAACGAATATTATACAACAATGTTCTATAATAATTAAGTGAAAAATAAGAGCTTATTATATAGATTTATTGGCCATTCTTTAACCATTAACAAACATCGTTTCGAAGTTATGAAACTTTGTTTTAGATGCGGTCTTATTAAACAAGGACTATTACATGATTTAAGCAAATATTCGTTTGTAGAATTTTTTTCAGGTGTCAAATATTATCAAGGTTATAGATCGCCAATTGACGCTGAAAAAGAAGAACTAGGATATTCATTAGGATGGTTACATCATAAAGGTAGAAATAAACATCACTTTGAATATTGGATAGAGAAAGACTACAACAATCCTATTTCTTACAAAACACTAGAGATGCCCTTAAACTATTTGTTAGAAGCAGCATGTGATAAAATAGCGGCTTCTAAGATTTATCAAAAAGACAAATATACAAATGCTTCGGCCTATAACTATATGATTAATGGTCAAGATAAAATCTTCATGGGTCAATTAAATGCTAGAAGGCATTTAATACTACTAGAATATTTAAAAGATAACGGCGAAGAAAAAGCCCTCGCATATTACAAGGACTTATATAAAAAATGGAAAAAAGATAAAAATTTTAATCTTTAGTTGTCTTAAGACTTAACTTTACACTATATGGTAATTGTTCATACTTTACGCCAGCTAAATCTAATATCTTTTTAGAAACCACATTATTATCGGCACCATCATATTTATCTGATTCATAATATATTTTTTTGATACCAGATTGCACAATGGCCTTAGCACATTCGTTGCAAGGAAATAAAGAAACATAAAGCACAGTATCTTTTAAAGACCTAGGTGAATTCAAAATAGCATTTAATTCCGCATGCACTACATAAGCATACTTTGTAGACTTAAAGTCACCTTGTCTATCCCAAGGCATTTGTTCATCTTTACAACCTCTAGGCATACCATTATAGCCAATTGATACAACTTTTTTATCTTCGTCAACAATACAAGCACCAACTTGTGTATTAGGGTCTTTACTTCTTAAAGCACTTAAATGTGCTAGACCCATAAAATATTCATCCCAAGAAATAATCATGAAGCTTCCCTTTCATAAACTTTAAATAATTTTTCAGCAGTTGAATCAGCAATACTATCTAAGCCTAAATCTTTATACATTTCTACAACTCGCATATCACTTCCTCCATATAGAGGCTTAATAAGTGGATTAATAAAATACTTTAGGTTCATCACTATAAATACCGCAATTACTAAATAAACCATATTCATTTGAACCTTTTTTTCTTTATAAACAAAAAAGAATAAGGCGCCACACACTGCTCCACCTAGATGGCATTGCCAAGACACGCCAGGAATAAAGTTAAGCATTAGATTTAATAAAATTGTAGGTACAAATTGTCTTAAGTCAAAGAAACCACTATAGGCAAAATACAAAACAAAGTACGTAAATAAACAATAAATACCACCAGATAAGCCAATAGTAATACTATTTTGTGCTAGTATTCCAACTGATAATGATGAAAAAATAATGCCGCTAAGTAGTAAAATCAAATATTTTTTTGATTTAAGTGTTCTTTCAATTACAACCCCTACATAATAGAAAGCTAGTAAATTAAATACAAGATGCATTAAAGAACTATGCAAAAAAGCGTTTGTAAGAAGCCTATATATTTGATGTAAACCTAATGTGAAAGTATTATATTGAGCTCCTAAAAATATAAGAACAGTTTCTAAAGGATAAGTTCTTGATAGTATAACTGTAATAATAAATAATATCGTACATAATAAACATATCGATAAAGTAATAGGAGCATGAAGTTCTTTAATCTTTTGAAGTAAAGGTCTTTTCTTTGCCTTTTCTTTTATCTTTAAAAAAGTTTCGTTAATATTTAAAACTCTTTTTTTGATTTCATCTTCTGAATTAGAAACCTCATGTATGACCTCATAAATGCCCTTATACGCCTTATTTAAATCAATACCTGAATGATAGTTTGAATCAATAGTAACGGTAGTGTTTTCCTCGTTTCCATCAACCACTTCTTCGCCTATATGAACATCTAATAAATTAGCTTCGGGTAAATGAAATTGAGCCTTTATTACTGTTTTATATGTGTTTAATCTATCTTTATCATAAAAGCTAGAATCCAAACTTGCTGTAGTGATTCTAATTATTTGATAATCAGGATTAGTTTTAGATGCGATTAATATCTCATCAGCCTTATCATAACCACTTACTCTAAAACTTACATAATCAAACTTAGTGATAAAGTATTCCATTAATTGAAAAACTTTATAAGTATTATTTTCCATATTAGCCCTCTTTAGCTTCAATATAAGCCTTCATATATTCAGGCATATCTGTTTTAAATTCAACTCTTTGTTTACTTCTAGGATGGATAAAACTTAAATAATAGGCATGCAAATATTGGCCAGTTTCATCAATATAAGGACCGCCATACTTTGTATCATTTAATACAGGGTGATGAATAAAGGACATATGAACTCTTATTTGATGAGTTCTACCTGTTAATAAATTGACATCAAGTAAAGTACAATCACTTAATCTTTTAAGCACTCTAAATTCAGTAATAGCGTCTTTAGAATTTTTATCAGTAACACACATCTTTTGCCTATCTTTGACATTTCTACCAATTGGAGCATTGATTTCCCCTTCATTGTTTTCAATAGTGCCCTTTACTAATGCATAATATTTTCTAAAACATGTTTTATCTTTTAATTGTTCACTTAAAAAATTATGAGCTTCATTGTTTTTGGCAACAACAAGTAAACCACTAGTATCCTTATCAATACGATGAACTATACCAGGTCTTAGTAAGCCATTGACATTAGACAAATCCTTACACTTAAATAAAAGCGCATTAACTAAAGTATTATCGTAGTTTCCAGGAGCTGGATGAACCACTAGTCCCTTTTGTTTATTGATGACAATAACATCTTCATCTTCATAAACTATGTCAATATCAATATCAGCTGGCTTTAAATCACTTAAAACAAACTCTTCATATTCGATATCAATTTGATCGTCTAATTTAACTTTATAAGAATTACTAGTGCTATTACCATTTACCAAAATCTTATTTTCTTTGATTAACTTTTGAATATTAGAACGCGATAAAGAAGAATTATCCGCAATATAAGCATCTAGTCTATTTCCAGCTTCTTCAACTATTAAGTTTAACTTTGGCATTTTTATCCTCCTTTAAAAGGGCAATTATATATAAAGCGACACCAATCGTCAATAAACAATCAGCAAAATTAAATATAGGAAAATCCCATCCAAAGATTATAAAATCTAAAAAATCAACAACATAGATTCTAAAAATTCTATCAATAAAATTGCCTATTGTACCAGAAATCATTAATAATAAAGCACTCTTAGTTAAAACATCGTTTGACTTAATAAGTAAATAGATAAAGGCAATTAAACAAATTGGTGTAATAATCAAAAAAGTTGTCCGAGCATTTTGCATGATCGAAAAACCTGCACCAAAATTTTGAACATATGTCAAAGAAAAGAAACCATCAATAATAGTCTTTGAATCACCTACATTAAAATAAGTAAGAATAATATCCTTGCTAAATT
>CAVBAX010000092.1:0-2763 GCA_963593105.1 Candidatus Methanomethylophilaceae archaeon
CTTTTAATAAGAACCTTGTCGAAAAGTATTAATAGCTGATTAAGACAAAGTTTTTTAATTTATCCAAATTTATTTGCTTATGTTTATAACGATTAACAATATTACTTTTTAACACCACAAATAAGCATTAGAAACAAAATTAATATCCATTTAATGATTTTAAAAATTATCATTATTGGCAAAATCGCTAAATAGATGCCTAACTTTAAAAATCCTAAAGCTAATAGGAATGTTAATTTAAGCATTTTGTCTTAAAGACTATTCTCCCATTTCACTAGAATTATATTCTTCAATTATTGAACCATTTGAATTATAGAAAACAGTTTTAATATTATCTACATTAGTACCATTAAAAACATGATACATACCACCATATATATTTAGTGCCAAAACCGCAAAGCCTTCAACTATTCCTACTTCATCAGCACTTAATGTTACTGTAAATTTAGTAAAATCATCATTATGTTCAATCTTAGAAATTGAATTCTCACTATCATCAACCAATTCTTTAATTGAAGAAACAATACCATCTTCAATCTCTTCCATTAATTTCTTATGTTGAGATTTACTCATGACTATTGTTACAGAACCATCATCATTTAGGGTTGCGGATTTATAGCCATCTCCAGAATATTGTGCATCTAAATCTTCTTGGCTAATTTCTGCACCAGTACTCTCATACCAAGAAGCAGGAATTGTGATTGTTACATCAAATAATTCTTTTTCCACTTGTACTTCATCACTATTTTTTTCTTCCTTAGAACTACATGCACATAAAACTAATGACAAAGCAATAAATAACGTTAATAGTTTTTTCATTTAAACACCCTCATTTTGAACTTTTTTCATTTTTGCATAAGCCACAAAGCACAAAATCATTTCAACTATAACAAACATGAAATAGACAAAAAATAAAACCATGGCAACCGCATATAAAATACCCGCAACTAAAGCAGCCCATCTTACTTTTAAGGCAAAACCAAGCCAATTAAAGATAACTGCTAACCATGTAAAAGCCATATGAGGCATTACCAAAGCAGTGGCAATACCGGCACCTATTTGTTCACTACCACTAGATTCACTAACTGCACCCGCAAAATAACTAACCAAATAAATGGCATAAGCAGTTCCAATGATTGCCGCAATAAGTAATAATTTACTTCTCTTCATACTTCTCCCCCTTTAATTTGATACACAAATGATAAACCCCCTCATTTTTTATCAAGCAAGGGCCTTTTGACTATCAAACGCTCGCTTATATGATATTGTTTAACAAAATAAAATATTGCCACCTATTAGGTGACAATATTTTATTTATTATCAAATGCTTTTAGTCTTTCATCAAAGTCAAAGGAATTTCTTTGTGTATTATTAAAAAGTGAAATTATATAGGCATCTTTTTTGATTCGCGGATATAGTGCAGACATTCCATATAATATTAAAGCCTTATTAGTTTCATATAAATCAAAGTTCGCCACATAACAAAGCTTAATAATCATATCTCTATTGGTAGTATGTTTTTGATTAGACAAAAGTTTATAGCCATAGCTATCTGAAATGTCTAATCTTAAAAAGACCTTATTCAAAGTTAAACCCTTTTGTCTTAAACAATCTTTAAAATAAGACTCAAAATCTGAGCCAATTAAGCTATCTTTTTCTTCATTTAAATATTCATTTACATCCTCAGGATGAATATTTTTTAATATATTTTCCAATTCTTTTGTCGACTTTTTCATATTTCTTTTCGTTATAATATTCTTATGCTTAATGATTATCAATTCCTAGATAAAATTAACGATACACATAAAGTATATCTAGTTAAAAATATTTTTGACAACCACATTTATGTTAAAAAGACATTAGAAGTATATGACTTAGATGTTTATAAACAATTACTTCAAATAGACATTAAAGGCATCCCCAAAATAAAAGAAATACAGAAAATAGATAATAAACTAATAGTCATCGAAGAATATATAGAAGGACAAACCTTAGAAGAATTAATTGAATCAAACTATACATTCACTAAAGAAGAAATAATTAAAATAGCTAGCTCATTATGTGATATTTTAAGTAAGCTAAATAAACAAGTTCCTATTGTCCATCGTGATATAAAACCATCTAACATTATCAAAAGAAAAGATGAATATTATCTGATTGACTTTAATGCAGCTAAAATCATCAAACAAGAAAATAAAGATACAATCCTACTTGGAACTGAAGGCTATGCTGCTCCTGAACAATATGGTTTTTCTTCATCTATTATTCAAACTGATATTTATGCCATAGGTGTATTAATAAAAGAACTAGGAAATTATAGAAACTTAAATGATGTAGCCAATATATGTACAAAATTAGATCCTAAAAATAGATATTCATCATATAGTGAATTAAAATTAGCTCTAAAACAAGCCAAAAGAAAACACTATTATGCTTTGGTAGGTTATAGAAGTGGAAATATCTTTTTTAGCATAATTGCTACCTTTTATTATTTATTATTTGGATTTTTAGCCTTAACTGTCACTTCTTCAAATGGTGAAAATGAATTTTCATCTAAATTAATGTGTGCTTCAATGTTTCTAGCGGTACCACTTTTTACTTTTAATTATCTAGGCATACAAGAAAAAATAGGCCTACATAAATGCAAACCTATTATTAGAATAATATGGCTTTATCCCAAAACCTGTGGTGTGGTGGCACCTATTACATAATTGTGGTTTTTAAAAGACTATATCACTTCTGTGGTTAAGCTATAAACTCATT
>CAVBAX010000092.1:2773-5769 GCA_963593105.1 Candidatus Methanomethylophilaceae archaeon
TACATAAATGTAAACCTATCATTAGAATAATATTGATTCTTATTTTAGACTTTTTTATTGTTGGCTGTATTTTCTTTACATTCGCCATTTTAATCAGTCTATTTAACTAAAATTGTATAGTTATAATCAATTGAAGTATTAGACTCTAGATGTCTATATTCAGGCCTATCTTGAAATTCATCACTATCATTAGGTCCTAAATTCATCCAAGGCTCAATACATACAAATGGTGCATATGGTGACCAAATTGCCAAATGCTTAAAACCATCAAAATTTAAAGTAAGCGAATGATTATTAGAATACAAAGTAGCACTACTAGGTGTAGGCTTTACATAATATGTAGGATACTTGTCAAATAGCTCTTTACTAATTTCTAACTTTGTACCATCATCCATCATAATATATGTATCTTTATAGTCCTTATCTACATTAAAGGCAGGATGCAAACCAAAGCCAAACGGCATAATCTTATCATCATTATTTTTAATGTGATAATTAATATTCACTTCTTTTTCTTTTAAAGTATAAGTAACAAATAATTCAAACTTAAAAGGATATTGTTTAAGTGTTTCTTCATTATCTTTTAACACCAAAGTTAAAGAATCTTCTTTTTGTTTAAATAGTTCAAACACACTATTACGCGCAAAACCATGATTACCCATTGGATATGACTTACCATATATCACATTAGTTTTATTACTAGTCGAAGAAACTTGAGGAAATAAGATTGGATTTCTACCCTTCCAGTATTTTTCATCACCATTCCATAAAAATTCATAATTATCATCATTTCTTTTAAGACTATGCATTTCAGCTGCCTTATTTGACACCATTAATGTTAAATATTGATTTTTAATTGTATACATCTTTCCTCCTTTAAAAAAGAGTAGCCACGCTACTCAACAACTGCCCAAGCAGGTATTTCTTTTCCTCTTCTAAATATAACCGCTTTTTGAAATTCAGTACTATTTAAAAACTTTAACACTTCTTCTTCTTGATTTTCTTCTAATCCAATCAAAAGAATAGCTGATAAATCCTTTTCAAGTAAGTTAGCACATACAACAACACTTTGAACTACTTTTTCACCCTCACCCATAAAAGCCTTCATAACACATAGTTCATCATCATTGGTTGTAATATGACCATAATCTACCGGAAAAATTAGACTAGGATATAAAGGATGTCTTGACCCCTTTTCATAAATCTTATCGTAGTCACCCGAAATAAATGCTGCATCTACTTTTTGCCAAAAATAGGCGTTATTTTCAAACTCTTTATTCATTAATAACTATAATATCACAATACTACTTCTTACGCTTAGTCTTATCCTTTTTATCCCTTAAAAAACGATTTAGAAAGCCTTCAAATCTACTCCTTGAAAACGCATCAATAGTATGTGTTGAATCATCTATTAACACTATTTCTACATAGTCATAACTTACACCATAAACATAGCGCCACTTTACAACTTCATCATAATAAATCATTTCACAATCATTTTTATTGGCATGATTATATAAAACAAGATAGTTTTGATAAAACTCAATCAATATCCTTGAAGGTAAAGCTACATAAGCAGTTATCGCTAACAAAGACATGATAATGCCAACACCATATTGCCTTGCGACCATTAGTATCATACCTACCATAAAAACCAGAAACAAAACAACGCTTGGTTTTGCGTCGATGGCTGCTAATAATAATCTATCTTCTGGAAGATTATATTTTTTTAATTCCTTTGAATCCATCATCAATATTATATAGAACTTTTGCGTGTTATCATTATTAGGATGAAAAATTTAAAATACACACTATTACACCAAGATGGTAACGCAAGATATGGTACCATCGAAATAAATGGCTACAAATTAGAAACACCAGTCTTTATGCCTGTTGGCACCCAAGCTAGTGTTAAATTTTTAGATTATCGTGATATCGAAGAAATTGGCGCCTCAATCATACTATCTAATACCTATCACTTATGGCTTAGACCTGGAGAAGATATTTTAGATAAGGCTGGTGGCATTCATAACTTTATGCATTATTATAATGGACCAGTTTTAACTGATTCTGGAGGTTTCCAGGTATTCTCATTAGCCG
Source organism: Candidatus Methanomethylophilaceae archaeon (assembly GCA_963593105.1). Classification (GTDB taxonomy): domain Bacteria; phylum Bacillota_I; class Bacilli_A; order Erysipelotrichales; family Erysipelotrichaceae; genus Colivicinus. Next base: position 4,874 of record CAVBAX010000092.1, read on the forward strand.
AAATGCGAAATATCACAGAAGAAGGAGTTACCTTTAAGTCACATCTAGATGGCTCTAAACTATTCATGGCACCAGAAGACTCTATCAGAATACAAGAAAAAATAGGTTCTGATATCGCCATGTCATTTGATGAATGCATTCCATACCCTAGCGATTATGACTATGTTAAAAACTCCGTTGATAGAACCCTTCGTTGGGCAAAACGAGGCCTAGAAGCTCATACAAGAAAAGATCAAGCACTTTTTGGAATTGTCCAAGGTTCTAAATACAGTGACCTTAGAAAATATTGTGCTGAAAAACTTGTAGAAATGGACTTTGATGGTTATTCAATTGGTGGTACTTCAGTTGGTGAAGATAAAAAGACTCACTATGATATGTTAGATTATACTTTGCCATATCTACCAAAAGATAAGCCAAGATATGAAATGGGTATTGGCGCAGTTAATGATATTTTAATCGCCATTGAAAAAGGCGTAGACATGGTTGATTGTGTTCTCCCAACACGTATCGCAAGACATGGTACTCTTATGACTTCAAAAGGTAGAATCAACATCAAGAAACAAATCTATAAAGATGACTTTAGTCCATTAGATGAAAATTGTGATTGTCAATGTTGCAGAAATTATACAAAAGCTTATCTAAATCACTTGTTTAGAGCTAATGAAGGACTTGCCAACAATCTGCTTTCAATTCATAATTTACGTTTCTTAATTAGAATTGTAGAAGGCGCAAGAGAAGCGATTAAACAAGATAGATATTTAGCTTATAAAGAAGAAATATTAACTAAATATGGTTTTGATGAAAGGGGCTTTTAATGAAACTTGAAGATTTTGATTATTATTTACCTGAAGAATTAATAGCTCAACATCCTGCTGATAAAAGAGATGAATCAAGGC
>CAVBAX010000093.1:0-5731 GCA_963593105.1 Candidatus Methanomethylophilaceae archaeon
ATGTAATACCATCTGCACCCTTTTTAATAAACATATCGCCAATTTCTTTTGGATTACTTACCATTAGATGAACATCCATAAATAAAGAAGAATTAACACGAAAAGCCTTAAATATATCTGGCCCAAAACTGATATTAGGCACAAAATGACCATCCATCACATCAAAATGGATCCATTTACAATTTTCATTAATAATTGTTAATTGTCCTAAAAAATCAGTATAGTCTAAAGACAAAATAGATGGAGCTAATATCATAATCAACCTTCTTTCTTTATATAATAAATAAGTTTAATACTTGAATCACTAGTTTGGGTATATAAATTACCAGGACTTGGTGTACTTGAAACAACACATTTGCCTGAATCGCATTCGCTATATCGCTTTTGACTATCACTTATCTCATTAACTTCTTCGGTTGTAACTGTATAATTTAAAGCTTGTAAGTCAGATACAACAGTATCTAGATTTTTACCTAAAATATCATAAGGAATCATATAAGAGGCCTTAGTTGAATAAGTTAGAGTTATATCATTAGCTAGTTCAGGATTATATTTATATCCCGCTGCTAGGCTTTGTTCAAGTACGATGCCTTCATCCTTATCTGATTCAACACTTCTTACAGAAACATTAAAACCATAAGCCTTTAAAGCATTAATGGCATCATCTAGTTTATAGCCAACATAATTGTCCAAAATAGAATAAGTACCTTCAGATACCGTAACTATAATCTTGCTGCCTTTTTCAACTGTTGTACCTTCTTTAGGATTTGATGAAACAATGATATTAGCCTTAATATCATCAGTCATAATCCAATTAATATTAGAATTATCAATGCTTAAACCAAGAGGATTTAAAACATCTTCAGCAGCAGTTATTGATAAGCCCTCAATCGAGGGAATAGTCACATTTTTAGATTTAGATCCTATTACACCTGTTAAAAACAAGATTAGCACAATGCCAACAACTGAAACAATTGAAACAATGATAATAAATAATGTAGAAATTGTATTAGAACTATTTTTCTTTTTCTTTGGCTTATCTTCTTTTTTAGAATCCTTACTTTTTAAAGTTACTTCTTTACTTTTAGTTAATACTAGTGGCCTATCGTTTGCAGCTTCTTTACTTAAACAACGATTTAAATCCTTTAGCATGATAGCAGCATTATCATATCTTTCTTGTAAAGATCTAGCAGTAGCCTTAACTACAATATTTTCTACACTTACTGGAATTTCAGGATTAAACTTCCTTACCCTAGGTACATCTTTATTGATGTGTTCTAAGGCTACTTGAACTGGTGTATCGGCTTTAAAAGGGACATCACCTGTTAAAAGTTCATAGAAAACAATACCTAAAGAATAGATATCCGATTGCATACTAGCTTGTCCACCCTTAGCAATCTCAGGAGCCAAATAATGAACAGAACCAAGAATAGAGCCTTTAGAAGTAAGTTGCATCGCATTATTTAATACTGCGATACCAAAATCAGCAAGTTTTACAGTACCATCATCTTTAATCAAAACATTTTGACTTTTTATATCACGATGGATAATACCATTTTTATGAGCTTCTAAAAGTGCACTAGTTAACTGTTTCATAATCCAAACAGCTTCTTTAGCAGGTAAAGCACCTCTACGTTTAATTAATTGTTTTAAAGTGTGGCCCTTAACATATTCCATGACAATATAGTGCATATTGCCTTGCTCGCCCACATCATAAACATCAACTGCATTTGGATGAAATAGCTTAGTAGAAGTATTCGCTTCTCTTTTAAAGCGTTCTAAAGAAACTGGATCATTAGCCATATCACCTTTTAAAATTTTAATGGCTACTTGTCTGTTTAAAATTGTGTCAAAAGCTAAATAAACATTAGCCATGCCACCCTTTCCTATTTCCTTAATTACTTCATATCTATTAGCGATTTTCATTACGTAAAAGGACAACTGTTACGTTGTCGTAACCTCCTTTTTTTAGAGCCTTAGCAATTAAAGCGTCACCTTTTTTCTTTAAAGTATCATACTCTAAAGAATCAATAATATTCATAATTTCATTATCTTGCAAGTAACCACATAAACCATCAGAACATAATAAATACATATCCATATCTTTTACTTTATGAATATCATATTCAATAAAATCAAAGACCCCAACAGCCTTAGTAAGATAATGACGTTTAGGATGAGTTAAACTTTCTTTATAAGATATTTCGCCCTTTTCTAGCATTTCATTTACATAAGTATGATCACTAGTTAATCTAAATAATTTTTTATCAACAATGCCATAAGTTCTACTATCCCCAGCATTTAAACTTAAAACTCCAAAAGAAGTAATTAAAACACCAGTTAAAGTAGTACCCATACCCATATAATCCACGTTAGATAAAGATAAATTAAAAACATATTTATTAGCTTGTTTAAGCAATAAGTTAATTTTATCTTTGGCATCATCAAGCGAAACAAAACATAAGTCTTTAAAATTATCATTTATATAAGCAACAAGAGATTGGCTAGCAACATCTCCTGCCTTGCCTCCACCTATGCCATCAGCAACCAAAGCTAAAAAATCACCATTCAAATTGGTACAAGTAACATATGAATCTTGATTACAAGTTCTATGTAATCCAACATCACTAACGCAATAAAAATCAATCATGTAACATCTCTTTGGCTCTTAATTGGCCACATGCAGCATCAATATCGCTGCCGCGTTTTTGTCTTAAAGTAACAGATAGTCCTCTTTTCTTTAATAAATCATAAAACTTCAAAGTATCCTTAGGACTAGTAGACTTATATTCATTTTCTTTAACTTCATTATATGGAATTAGATTAATATAGGCATTTCTTCCCTTTAATAAAGCACATAAATCATCAGCATCTTTCTCACTATTATTAAAGCCTGAAATTAATAAATATTCAAAAGTAATTCTTCGATTTGAATGTTCTTCATAATAGTCAATAGCTGACATCAATTCTTTTAGATTATAGGCTTTATTTATAGGCATCAAAGAACTTCTTAAATCATCATTTGCACAATGTAAAGATATAGCTAAATTATATTGTAGCTTCTCATCTGCAAATTTTCTTATCATTGGTGCCAAACCGCAAGTTGAAACCGATATATGACGTGCACCAATTTGTAGACCATAAGGACTGTTTAAAATGGCTAAGCCCTTTAATAAATTATCGTAATTATCAAAAGGTTCACCCGTTCCCATAATAACAAGATTATCAAGTCTAGCATTTCTTTCATCTAAAAACTTTTGAATTGTTAAAGCTTGCAAAACAATTTCGCCAGCACTTAAATCTCTTTGTTTCTTAAGTAAGCCCGATGCACAAAACTTACAGCCCATATTACAACCAACTTGGCTTGATAAACAAGCAGAATAACCATATTCAAAAACCATCAATACTGATTCAATTAAGGCGCCATCTTCAAGTTCAAACAAAAACTTAACTGTGCCATCTTTTGATTCTTGTTTATTTCTTATCTTGAACTTGTGAAAAATAAAATCTTCATTTAGTTTATTTTGTAAATCTTTTGAAATATCAGACATTTCAAAAAAAGAAGATACTCTTTTTTCATATAGCCACTTAAAAATTTGTTTAGCTCTAAAAGGTTTCAAATTAATTGAAGCTAAATAATTTTGTAAATCAGTTAAATCATAATCGTATATTAAATTCATCAATCTTCCCTAACAATTATCGCATAATAGAAACAATCACCAATATCATTGATAATTGTATCTTCTTTTTCTAATCTAAAATTTAAATTCTCTTTTAAAAACTTGGCTACTTGTTTACTATTTTCTTTAGTGTTTAATGTACAGGTACTATAAAGAATTTGTCCCCCATCTTTTAAAAGCTTACTAGTATTAAATAATAATTCTTCTTGAATCCTTTGAAGTTCATCTAAAGATTCAGGTTTTAAATGATATTTTAAATCCGGTTTTCTGCCTATTGTGCCAATACCAGAACAGGGAACATCAAGTAAAATCTTATCAAATTTAACATCTAGAATATCATTTAAAATTCTACCATCTAAATTAGAATAATGCACGCCATCAAAACCAAGTAAACTAGCTCTATCTTGAATTAGCTTTAAACGATGTTTGTGTAGTTCATTAGAATAAGCATTACTTGGTTTAACAACATCTAAACAATTAAATAACTTAGAACCAGGCGCTGAACAAACATCTAATAGTTTGTCTTCCTTTTTTAAATCTAAATTCTTAATTAAAGAAGATGAATTGATATCTTCGACATAGAACATACCTTTTTTAAATTCATTAGAATTTAAAAAATTATTTTTAGATATAAAAATATCTTCATTTAGTATTTCAATATCTTTAAAATCTTCAAATTTAGCTTTTAAATGATTAATTCGATAATAAACAACAGGAATTCTTTTAAAGTTTTTGAGAATCTTTTTAAAATCATCTTCATTATATTGTTTGCTTAACAAGTTATATAGCCACTTAGGTAAAGAATTATTAATATACTCTTCACCCTTTTTAAATATATATTCTTTTCTTAATACCGCATTAACAAAGGGTTTATCAAACTTATTAGCTAAAGATACATATTCGTTATTTACCGCATATGCTTCTTTATTTAGATAATATCTTTCATATAAAGCCATAGCGATAATTACTTTATTTTTTAAAGATGTAGAACTTTTTAAATAATCTTGAACTTGAAATAAAAGATAGTCATATTCTTTTAAAACACCTGATACCAAATTTGAAACAAATGGTCTTTGTACAGGTTCAAGTTCTAAAAGTTTTTTGCGCATTAAAAGATTGGTATAAGAATTATCACCAATGCTTTTACATATAATTTCTAAAGCTATACTTCTTTGACTCATTCTAAATATAATGGATCGATATCAATTTTAATCGATGCCATCCCCTTTTGATTTAAATACTTATCTATGATACCCCATACATCATTAATTAGGGGATTTAAATTTTGATTAGTTATTAAAATACGAACCCTAGATTTGCCCTTTATCTTATTTAATTCAATAGGACGATAATGTTTATATGGCAAATCATTTAATAGTCCATTTAAAAAGTTAACACTCGCTTTTAAATGATCGATATTTTCGCAAGAAACAATAATCGATAATAAATGAGAATATGGTGGATACTTTGACTTATAACGATAATTCATTTCGATATTATAGAAATAATCAAAATCTTGTTTTAAAACGGCTTTTAAAACATAATGTTCACTATTAAAAGCCTGTATGATTACAAGTCCCTTATCATTTGCCCTACCACTTCTACCACTTGCTTGCATAAGCAAATCAAATGTAAGCTTAGCAGCATTGTAGTCTTGATGAGCTAGACCGGCATCTGCATTTAAGATACCAACTAATGTAACATCAGGATAATCTAAACCCTTGGCAATCATTTGAGTGCCAATTAAGATATCAATTTCTTTTTTCTCAAAAGCATTTAATATTGCCTCATGAGCACCTTTTTTATAGGTAGTATCTCTATCCATCCTAGCAATGCAAGCGTTAGGAAATAAGCTTTTAATTTCTTCCTCAACCTTTAAAGTACCAAAACCATAATAGATTAAATTATTTGAATTACATTTTGGACAAATTCCAACATTTTTGTAGATTCTTCCGCAAATATGGCACTTTAAAGCATTTATGTCCTTATGGTAGTTAAGTGGACTATCGCAATCTTGACACATTAAAGTAGTACCACAATCACCACATGAT
>CAVBAX010000094.1:0-5564 GCA_963593105.1 Candidatus Methanomethylophilaceae archaeon
CCAACATCTAACAAAAATAATTTAAAGATTTTTATATCTTCATAGGCAATTGAAGGTATGTTACCCGAATTCACTTTATTTACTTTGTATATAAGGCCACAATCACATAACCACATAATTGCTGCCTCATAATCTTTAGCTCTTGAACCTTGTCTAATTAGACCATAAATAAACTTTTTATTTTCTTTGGTGAGTTGTGAAGGTATATTATTCCAAAGCATCCTTAATTTTGGAACAATTTCAATTGGTGCATGTTTTGAAAAGTCTTGTTCATAAGCTGCTAAAATCTTTTTTTGGATTTGCCTAACTTCATCATAGTCACCATTTAATACAAAGGCATTAACAGCCTCTGGCATACCACCTACAAAATAATATTGTTTTAATAAATCAATATAGTTTTGTTTAAAAATCGTTATCATATTGTAGTCTTCATCATTTAGTAACTTAACATAGTTTTCTTTACCTAAGGCATTTAAAAACTCTTTAAAAGACAATGGACAAAGCTTTAAAAAATCTACCTTGCCTACTGGAAAAGATGTACCTTCATGTAGTGCTATACCTAATAAAGATCCAGCACATACAATGTGATACTCTGGAGCATTTTCATAAAAATATTTAAGTGAAGATAAAGCCTTGGGAACCTCTTGAATTTCATCAAATATTATAAGAGTATTATCAGGATCAATTTTAAAACCAATATATAATTCAATTCCTGAAATCAATCTATCTATTTGTAAATCATTATCAAATAGATTTGCCATTATCGAGTTTGAATCAAAATTTATATAAGCTACTTTTTCATAAGCATTTTCACCAAACTCTTTCATCAACCAAGTTTTACCCTAATGTAAAGCTTTACATTAGGGAAATAATGTAAAGTTAAAAATAATGTAAAGTTAAAGCTTAAAACCTAAGAAATATAAGGAATTTAGCTAAAGGAACTTTACATTATTTTTTTATATTATCTTTTTGTTAAATTGGTTAAATAAGACATTAGATCCTTAATAGTTGTCCAATCGTCTTTATTAACTTCAACAACATCTTCATAAGCTTTTTCTAAAGCTTTTAGTTTATTCGTATTACATACCTTCGCATAAATTTCTGTAGTATTAATACTGCTATGTCCTAAGAAATCTCTAATATAGATTAATTCAACTCCTGATTCTAATAAATGTACAGCCTTGGTATGTCTAAAAACATGAGGATGTACATTAAATGTAATATTAGCGCCATTTTTATTAGCTATATCAACATACTTTTTAATGATGTAAGATAATCCAGCCCTAGTAAGTTTAGACTTACTTCTATTAAAAAATAGGTATTCTAATGAACTAAATTGTTTATTTTCAATATCGAATTCTTTAATATATTTTTTTAATAATTCAGCAGTATTGCCTAATAATGGAATACTTCTTGTCTTATTGCCTTTACCTGTTACTTTAATAATGGATTGTGTGAGAAAAACCACATTAGAAAGTTTCATATTAATTAGTTCATCCGCTCTAAGACCAGCATCGTATAAAACAGTTAATAAAGTTTTATCTCTCAATCCTTCTTTAGTTTTGGAATCTGGAGAATCTAATACTTTTAATAACTGTTCCCTAGTTAGCCACATAACCTCTTTAGAAGAAGCTTTCTTCTTTTTAATAGACAATATCTTTTGATACTCAAAAATTCTAGTTGGATCTTCACTTTGAAGATATCTAATAAAACTATGAATCGCAGCTAATCTAACATTTCTACTGGTAATCTTTACCTTCCTTACATCTTCTAACCAATTTAAATAATCATGAATATTATCTCTAGTTAAATCATCTAATTGTATTGATTCTGGTTTAATATTCTTATTATCTTTCATAAACATTAAAAACAATTTAAAGGCATCAGCATATGATGAAATGGTTTGTTGACTACTTCCTTTTCTAGAAGACATCTCGTCTTTAAAGAATTTTGATAAATAATATTGAAAGTTTTTATCTTCCATCTTTTTCACCATATAAGTATCTTTCTGATTTAAAAATGATATCTGGATATAAGTCAGCAGTTAATCTTAAATAATATTCGCTACATCTTGTATCGGCATGCCCCATATATGCGCAAAGATAGGGAAATAAAGCGTTAATATCTCTTCCCTCTAATACCCAAAGTTTTAGCCTATGAACACAAAATGTATGTCTAAAATCATGAATACGAGGCCCGTTTTCAAAATGAGGGATTTTAGCCATTATTAAAAATTTTAAAAAGTATTGTTCAATTGTTTTTCTACTTAAATGTGTTTCTTTTATTCCTCCTTGAAAAATATAATCATTTGATACATAGATATTCATACTATCAAGATAGTCTTTAATCATTTTTATTATATTTTTATGTATTGGTATAATTCTTTCGGAATGATTCTTAGCTTCTAAAATAGTAAAAGTATTATTTATGAAATCAACATTTTCAACCTTTAAAGACAATACTTCACTAATACGCATTCCAGTTGAATATAAGATCTTTATAATTAAAGGATATTTAAGTCTTTCCTTATAGTATTGATTATCTAATGATGGAGAAATTGACCATTCATCTATCGCATTGAACAAACGTTTTATTTCATCATCACTAAATATATGAGGAATAAAATCAGATGTATATGATCCTTTGGGCAACGGAGGTAAAACATAAGCATTATATCCAAATCTATTTAAATATTTAGCTAGCTCCCTTATAACTTTAACTCTATTAGTGGCGTTTATAGGTTTTTCCCAAGGCTTAATCTCAATGTATTTATCAACTATATCTTTTGATAAATTTAAATCATAAACATTTAAGTTATAGGCAAAGGCATCAAAACCCTTAAGATGTTCAGCTTCTGTTTTATATTTGTAACCAAGCTTTCTTTTTTCATCAATTAAATCTTTAATTACATCTTTAAAGATACTTTTATATTCGTGGCTCATTTATCAAAAACCCTTTCTGGATCTATAGGACACTCCATTAATCCTTTCATATTCACTTTTATATATGTTTCTGTAGAATGGACTGATTTATGTCCTAAAATTTGAGCAATCGTTATAAGTGATGTTTCTTTTTCAAGTAATAAAGTTCCTAAAGTATGTCTTAAAGAATGAATACCACATCTTTTGTCTTTTGAAATACTTATTCCCGCATTATGAATCCTTTTAGTAAAAATGGTTGACAAAGCGGAAGTACTATCAAATGGTCCATATGGAGAATTATGTTTCAAAAATACATAATCAGAATCGATTTTAGGTCTAGCAGACTTGATATAATCAATTAAAGACCAGCCAACATCGTTCAACAATGGCAAGGTGACGTTAGCGGCGGTCTTTTCTTGAGTAATAGTTAAAGTTTTGTTTTCCCAATTTATATCTTGAAATTTAAGATTGATAATATCGATAGCTCTAAGCCCTAAATGAGAGGCTAAACAAATAATCGCATAATCTCTTTTACCAGATGGATCATTTCTATCAATCGAGTCTAATATCTTTTTAACTTCTTCTTGAGTGAAATTAATAGAAATTTTAGTTTCATGTGGTGTTTTTATTTCAGGAATCAATTGAACTAAATCTTTATCACATAAATTGTTTTCATAACAAAATTTAAAGAATTGTTTAATATCACCTAGGTTTTTAGTTACTGACTTAGGTGTTTCGTGAATAAAGGTGGATACTACTTTTTCAATAACACCTTTGGAAATATTGTTTAGTGATTTGATATTTTCTCTTACCAATATTTCGATTAATTTGCGCAATATATAATCCTTTCGTTTTAAAGTTGACTTTTTATAATCGCAATCATTTTTTAAATAATTAATATAGGAGTCATAAATAGACTTGTAGTATTCATCGGTAACATCATCATGAAATCTTGAAAATCTTGGCATAAAGATTTTATTAGTTGAATACTCTGATAAGATTCTTAATGCCCTAAGTAATACTATGTACTTCTCTGTAGGCTTATCATCTTGAGCTAAGTCTTTAAGCTCTAAACCAGTTAATTCATTAGCATATTTAATAGCTAAAACTTCATCAAAGTAAATTATTCCTTTACTTTGACAATAAATAAAAAAATCAGTGAACATACCTTCATAAATTTTTAAAGTACATTCACTGTAGTTTTTGGAATGCATGATGTTTAAAACTTCTTCATAACATTCCTTAATAGTTAATTTATCCATTATATGGACCTCCTTCTTGTGGTTATTCCACAAGATAAGTATCCTTTGTATAAAAAAATAATGTAAAGTTCTTTTAGCTAAATTCCTTATATTTCTTAGGTTTTAAGCTTTAACTTTACATTATTTTTAACTTTACATTATTGCCTTAATGTAAAGCTTTACATTAAGGCAAAACCTATATTATTAATGAGATTGGCAATAGATTATTTGAAAACTACATAGAAATAAATTTTGCACAAGACTCAATTGAAAATCGTCTATTTGAAAATATAGGAACAGTTGAAGACTTTTATTTACAGGTAAGTTCTTTATATGGCGAAAAGATGAAGGATAAAAATAACACCTTAATCTTTATTGATGAAATTCAAACTTATCCTAAATTTTTAACTTTATTAAAATTTTTAAAAAAGGACAACCGTTATACTTATATCTGTAGTGGATCTTTATTAGGCGTAGCGCTTAGCCAAACAAATTCAATTCCAATCGGTAGTATTCAAACCTTAAAGATGTATCCTCTTGATTTTGAAGAGTGGCTATATGCCAATGGTGTAGGTACGGATGTAATATTGAAAATGAAAGATTCTTTTCTAAAAAGAGAATCATTATCCCAATCTTTGCATAATAAACTAATGGACTTATTTAAGAAATATTTAATTGTAGGTGGCATGCCAGATGCGATTAATACGTATTTAGACACAAAAAATATTTGGCAGATAAGAAATATTCAAGAAGATATTCATAATTATTATGCGATAGACGCTTCTAAATATGATGAGACAAGAAAATTAAAAATTAGAAGAATATATGATATGGTGCCTTCTAATCTTGAAAATAAAAAGAAAAGATTAATAATTAAAAATATTGAAGATAAAAAAGGAAAAAGATATTCAGACTATGAAGAAGAGTTTGAATATCTAATTAATTCAGGTATTACTTTAGAAGTAAAAGCTGTTTCCAATCCTAGTTTTCCTTTGATTGAAACTTCGAGTAAAAATCTTTTGAAATTATATTTAAATGATGTAGGTATACTTACAAATGTCCTTTATAAAAATAACATCAATGCGATACTACAAAATGAAAATAGTATAAATCTTGGAACTGTTTATGAAAGTGTAGTGGCTCAAGAATTGACAGCTCATCATCATAAACTTTACTATTATGACAACAAAGCCAAAGGTGAAGTTGATTTTTTAGTAGATGACTATGATAATCTATGTACTTGTCCGATTGAAATAAAATCAGGAAAAGATTATAAAATCCATAGTGCAATTAACAACTTCTTAAATAATAAAGACTACAATGTTAAATATGGCTATATATTTTCTAATGCTAGAGAAGTTGAAATAGATAATAAGATTATCTATATGCCAATATATAACAT
>CAVBAX010000095.1:0-5562 GCA_963593105.1 Candidatus Methanomethylophilaceae archaeon
AATTTTATTCATAGTATCATGGTAAGGCTTAAGGATCCTAAATGGATCTATATATTAAGCGCAATCATGGCACACCTGTAATTGTGTGCTAAAAAGTGAAAGGAGAAATAAATGCCTACAATTAATCAATTAGTAAGAAAAGGTAGAACAGCTAGAACTTTCAAGTCTAAGTCACCTGCATTAAACAAAGGTTACAATTCTTTAAAGTCTAGACCTATTGACTTGGCATCCCCTCAAAAAAGAGGTGTATGTACCAGAGTTGGTACAATGACTCCAAAGAAGCCTAACTCAGCTTTAAGAAAGTATGCCCGTGTTAGATTAAGTAATGGTATGGAAGTTACTGCTTATATTCCAGGTATCGGCCATAACCTACAAGAACACTCAGTTGTACTTATCAGAGGTGGTAGAGTAAAGGATTTACCAGGTGTCAGATACCATATCATCAGAGGTACACTTGACTGTGCCGGCGTTAATAATCGTAAACAAGGTCGTTCACTATATGGTGCTAAACGCCCTAAATAAACATGAAAGGAGATTAAGATAATATGCCAAGAAAAGGACATGTTGCAAAAAGAGATGTATTAGCAGATCCTATTTATAATTCAAAGCTTGTTACTCGTTTAATCAACAAAATCATGTTAGACGGTAAAAAAGACGTAGCAGAGAACATTTTATATAATGCATTTCAAATCGTAGAAGAAAAAACTGGTCAACAACCAATGGAAGTGTTTGAAAAAGCACTAGACAATGTTATGCCAGAATTAGAATTAAAATTAAGAAGAGTTGGTGGTGCTAACTACCAAGTTCCAGTTGAAGTTTCAAGAGAAAGAAGATTAACTCTTGGTTTAAGATGGATCGTTAACTATTCTCGTTTAAGAAGCGAAAAGACTATGGAACAAAGATTAGCTAATGAAATCATCGATGCTTCTAATGGTGTTGGTCAATCTGTTAAGAAGAAAGAAGACACTCATAAGATGGCAGATGCTAATAAGGCATTCGCTCACTTCCGCTGGTAATAGGAAAGGAATATTATGGCAAGAGAGTATAGCTTAGAAAATACTAGAAATATCGGTATCATGGCTCACATCGATGCTGGTAAGACTACTTGTACTGAACGTATTCTTTTCTTCACTGGTAAGACACATAAAATTGGTGAAACACATGATGGTGCTTCACAAATGGACTGGATGGCCCAAGAACAAGAAAGAGGTATCACTATCACTAGTGCTGCCACTACTACTTTCTGGGCTGGCCAAAACCATCAATTCCCTAAGAATCGTATTAATATTATCGATACACCAGGACACGTTGACTTTACAGTAGAAGTTGAAAGATCTCTAAGAGTATTAGATGGTGCAGTAACTGTTTTAGATGCTAAAGCAGGTGTTGAACCACAAACTGAAACAGTATGGCGTCAAGCTACTACATATGGTGTTCCAAGAATTGTTTTCTGTAACAAGATGGACGCTACTGGTGCTGATTTCATGATGTCAGTTAGATCAATTGGTAATAGATTAGGTGCTAAGGCTGCTGCAATCCAAATGCCAATTGGTGCTGAAAATACATTTAGAGGTATTATCGATCTTGTTGAACGTAAACAATATATGTACAACAACGATCAAGGTACAGATATTTCTGTAACCGATATTGATGATCAATTCAAGGAAGAAGCTGAACTATTAAGAACAGAACTTCTTGAAATGTTATCAGAATATGATGATGATTTAATGGAAAAATACCTTGAAGGTGAAGAAATTCCAGTTGAATTAATCAAGAAGACAATCAGAAAAGCTGTTATCGGTGCTGATTTCTTCCCTGTACTATGCGGTTCTGCATATAAGAACAAAGGTGTTCAATTACTTCTTGATGCTGTAGTTGAATACTTACCTTCTCCACTTGATGTACCTTCTATTAAGGGTGTTACATTAGATGGTGTTGAAGAAGAAAGACATCCTAGCGATACAGAGCCATTTGCTGCTTTAGCATTTAAAGTAATGACTGACCCATTTGTAGGTAGACTTACTTATTTCAGAGTTTATTCTGGTATCGCTAATGCAGGTAGCTATGTATTAAATGCTACTAAGGATAAGAAAGAAAGATTTGGTAGACTTGTACAAATGCATGCTAACCACCGTGCTGAAATTGAAGAAGTTGATGCTGGTGATATCGCTGCTGCTGTAGGTTTAAAGGATACTACTACTGGTGATACATTGTGTGATGAAAAGCATCCAATTATCCTAGAATCAATGGTATTCCCTGAACCAGTTATCCAAATGTCAGTTGAACCTAAGACTAAGGCTGACTCAGATAAGATGGATGCTGCTTTAGCTAAACTAGCTGAAGAAGATCCAACATTTAGAACATATACTGATGAAGAAACTGGTCAAACTATCATCGCTGGTATGGGTGAACTTCACTTAGATATCATCGTCGATAGAATGAAGAGAGAATTCAAAGTTGAATGTAATATTGGTGCTCCACAAGTTGCCTTTAGAGAAACAATCAGAAAAGCTGCTGAATGTGAAGGTAAGTTCGTTAGACAATCTGGTGGTAGAGGTCAATATGGTCACGTTTGGATTAAGTTTGAACCAAATGAAGAAGGCAAAGGATTTGAATTCATCGACGCTGTTGTTGGTGGATCAGTTCCAAGAGAATATATTAAACCTACTCAAGACGGTTTAGTAGCTGCCTTAAACAATGGTCTTGTTGCTGGTTATCCAGTTGTAGATATTAAAGCTACTCTATTCGATGGTTCTTACCACGAAGTCGATTCAAGTGAAATGGCATTTAAGACTGCTGCTTCTCTAGCATTAAAAGAAGCTGCTAAGAAATGTGATCCAGTATTACTTGAACCAATCATGGATGTTGAAGTAACTGCTCCAAGTGAGTACTTAGGTGCTGTAATGGGTGATGTTACTAAGCGTCGTGGACAAATCAGAGAACAAGAAGAAAGAGGAAACGCAATCGTTATTAGAGCTTACGTACCTCTATCAGAAATGTTTGGTTACGCAACTGACCTAAGATCATTCACTCAAGGTCGTGGTAACTATATGATGCAAATGGACCACTATGCTGAGGTTCCAAAGAGCATCGCAGAAAGTATTGCCAAGAAAAACGCTAAAGACTAATTGAATATTGGTGCGTTTTATCTTAAAATTAATTTGCTAAACAGGAGGAAAACAAATGGCAAAAGAAAAATTTGACCGTTCATTAGAACATGTCAATATTGGTACTATCGGTCACGTTGACCATGGTAAAACTACTTTAACTGCTGCAATCACAAAGAGATTAGCAGAAAAAGGCCAAGCTGAATTCAAGGCTTATGATCAAATTGATGGTGCTCCAGAAGAAAAAGCTAGAGGTATCACTATCAATACTGCACACGTTGAATATAAGACTGCAAAAAGACACTACGCTCACGTTGACTGCCCAGGACATGCCGACTATGTAAAGAACATGATTACTGGTGCTGCTCAAATGGATGGCGCTATCCTAGTTGTTGCTGCAACTGATGGACCAATGCCTCAAACAAGAGAACACATCTTACTTGCTAGACAAGTTGGTGTACCTTACATCGTAGTATTCCTAAACAAGTGCGATATGGTTGATGATCCAGAATTAATCGACTTAGTTGAAATGGAAGTAAGAGAACTATTATCTGAATATGGTTTCGATGGCGATAACGCTCCAATCATCAGAGGTTCTGCTCTTAAGGCTCTTGAAGGCGATGCAGCTTATGAAGAAAAGATTGATGAATTAATGGATGCTGTTGATGCATACGTACCTTCTCCTCAAAGAGAAACTGATAAGCCATTCTTAATGTCTGTAGAAGATGTATTCACTATCACTGGTCGTGGTACTGTTGCTACAGGTAGAGTAGAACGTGGTGTTGCTCACTTAAATGATGAAGTTGAAATCGTAGGTATCAAGCCAACAAGAAAGACTGTTATTACTGGTCTTGAAATGTTCAGAAAGCAACTTGATGAAGCTGAAGCTGGCGATAACATCGGTGCATTACTTCGTGGTGTTAACCGTGATGAAATCGAAAGAGGACAAGTACTTGCTAAACCTGGTTCAGTTACTCCTCATACAAACTTCAAGGCTCAAGTTTACGTATTAACTAAAGAAGAAGGTGGTCGTCATACTCCATTCGTAGTAAACTACCGTCCTCAATTCTATTTCCGTACTACAGATGTTACTGGTGTTGTTGAAGAAATCAAAGATAACAACGGTGGCGCTATGGAAATGGTTATGCCTGGTGATAACGTATTAATGACTGTTGAACTAATCGCTCCTATCGCTCTTGAAAATGGTACTAAATTCTCTATCAGAGAAGGCGGTAGAACTGTAGGTTCTGGTAACGTTACTGAAATCATTAAGTAATTACTAATTGATTAAATAATTATATGAAGAACTATCCAATGGATGGTTCTTTTTTTTGTTTCTAAATAATCTTGTGGTTAGACCTATAAACTTATCGTGGTAAAGCTTTAACATTTATGTGGTTATAAATGTTTTATAGATAATTAATGTTAACTATTTTGTAATAAGAAACTTTTCTATCTAAGATGTTTTATTATTAACTGTTTGTACAGATAATCCTTTTGCCCAATTCAATGTTCAAAATAAAGATACAGATGTGAAACAAGAAAAAACAATAGAAAAGATATACTTTGGGTATTAACTAAAAGTTAATAGGTATTAACTTTTTTACATGTAGGCACATATAAATAATATTGTTATAATTTACCTATAAATAGTAAAAGTTGCAACAAAACTATTTAATATTCTAGGAGGAATTTAAAATGAAGAGAATAGGTTCATATAAAACAACAAGTGGCATCATTAAAACGATAAACACAGATTGTTCAACAACATCCTCAAATAATAAAAAATTAGAATACAAAAGTGGTCCTTATGCGAAATGGTATCAATAGAATAGTTTATATATTATTAATTATTGTCTTATGTATAGTTTCTTTTTTTGGAGGTATTTTCTTTCAAAAATCAAGATACGCAAACAATGAAAAGGTAGATATTAAAGCTACAGCTTTGTTTGACCGCATTTCAATCGACGATGTAAAGTTTGAAGATGATGGTGTCTTATTGAAGATTAACTATACTGTAAATTCAGGTTGTAAACATCTTATACAATTAGGTGTTATAAACACCAAATGTGAAGCTCAAATAACTGGAAAAGTTTATATTGATGACCTTTATCTTGAATATGATTTATTGCCGCTTAATGATAAAACCACATTTGATGCAAGTTACCCGAAGGATTTTGAAATAAAACTTAAATATGGAGAAGAATTAAACGCTATTGGCAAAGAATATCTTAGTAAAGCTTGCAAAAATGTATATATTAATGTAGATTTCAACGATTCTTCATTTGGAACTACTTATCTTTATGATTTAAATAATCTATATAATACTCATTCAAATTAATAGATTGAATATATTAAAAATGGGAATTCTCTAGAATCTAAAGAAATCCCGTTTTTTATTGTTTATAATATCTTATAAAACATATTGATAATATTTTTTTATATAGCTTTAGCC
>CAVBAX010000096.1:0-5554 GCA_963593105.1 Candidatus Methanomethylophilaceae archaeon
AGTTTATATACAATATCTTTATTTTTGATTTGTTTGCCTAATAAAAAGATGGGAACAATTAAAGATAATAATAGACAATAGGTAAAACTTGGGATTTCAAACATATTTTTATTATAGAATTATTTCATGTTAAATGAATTTTCAAGAAGTGAATTATTATTAGGCAAAGAAAATATTGCCAAACTAAAAAATAAAAGAGTTGCGGTATTTGGTGTAGGTGGTGTTGGTGGTTATGTTGTAGAATCGCTTGCCCGCATTGGTATTGGTCATCTTGATTTGATTGATAATGATACGGTTAGTCTTACAAATATCAACAGACAAATCATTGCCCTACATTCAACTATTGGTAAGGATAAGGTAGAAGTGGCAAGGGATAGAGTGCTTGATATTAATCCAAATTGCGATGTTAAGATCTATAAGACTTTTTATTTGCCAGAAACAGCATCCTTATTTAATTTTAAAGAATATGATTATGTAGTAGACGCTATTGATACAGTAGCTGGTAAATTAATGTTAATTGAAAAGGCTAAGGAAAATAATACGCCAATTATTTGTTCTCTTGGTGCTGGTAATCATTTAGATCCTTTATCTTTTAAAGTGTCTGATATAAATAAGACAAGTATGTGTCCTTTAGCTAAGGTTATGCGAAGAGAATTAAAAAAGAGAAATATAAAAGATGTTAAGGTAGTTTATTCAACTGAGCAAGCTATTAAACCCTATGAATACAAAGAGATACAAAAAGATAGTAGTA
Organism: Candidatus Methanomethylophilaceae archaeon; assembly: GCA_963593105.1. Lineage (GTDB taxonomy): Bacteria > Bacillota_I > Bacilli_A > Erysipelotrichales > Erysipelotrichaceae > Colivicinus. The sequence goes on from CAVBAX010000096.1 coordinate 752, forward strand.
AAAGATCAACTCCGGGTAGTGTTTCTTTTATTCCTTCAATTGTTGGTTTAATAATTGGTAGCGAAGTAGTCAAGGATTTATTGAAATAGTTATATAAACTTTACATTTATTTGATATTTTCTTTAAAAATAACTTACAATTAAATATATGAAAAAAAGATTATTGTTGGTAATATGTTGCCTGTTGTTTTTGTGCGGCTGTAAGAGTGAAAAACAAGAGAGTACTACAAAATTAGATAAAATAATTATAGGTAGTGATACTTATCCACCTTTTGTATATCTTGATGAAAGTGGTAATCCTACTGGTATTGATATTGAAATCGCAACTGAGGCTTTTAAAAGAATGGGCTATGATGCGCAATTTATTACTATCGATTGGGTGAAAAAGACAGAACTAGTTGATAGTGGTGAGATTGATTGTATCTGGGGTTGTTTTTCTATTGCGGGTAGAGAAGATGTTTATAATTGGTCTGATCCTTATATGGTTTCTACTCAAGGTGTGGCAGTGAATAAGTCTAGTGATATTTATACTTTAGCTGATTTAGAAGGTAAAACGGTTGCGGTACAGACAACCTCTAAGCCTGAAGAAATCTTTTTAAGTAAATCAGATTCAAGGATTCCTGAGCTTAAAAATGTTATTTCAACTGATTCTAAGTCTGTTCAATATGCGGCTTTAAATTGTGGCTATGTTGATGCGATTGCTTCTCATATTAGTGCGATTGATCAATATATAAAGGACTATAATGCTGATTTTAGAATATTGGATGAAACTTTATTTACAACTGGTATTGGTGTTGCGTTTAGTAAAAATGATACTAGAGGTCTAGAAAAACAATTAAGTGAAGTTTTTAAAAAGATGAGAGAAGATGGGACTATGGCTTCTATTATCGGCAAGTATTTGGATAATCCAGAAAGTTATTTGGAGGTGGAGTCTCTTGAAAAATAAGAAAAGTGATAAAATCTTCGATAAGTATTTTTGGACAATAATTATTGTTATTGGTGTGGTTTTAACCAGTATTACCATTAAGTGGTCTAGTGATTATGATTTAAAAAACGCACAAACTATGCTTATTCAAAGAATTGACTTTGTAAAGGATAGATATGCAAGTACTAGCCAATATAATGATACAGCTATCGCTAGAAGTTTGATTAGGTCTTCGGTTTCAATAAACGAACTTGATGATAAAAGTGATTATACAAATCATGATGTATTAAAAGATTATTGTGATAGATTGTGGCTTACTGGTTTATCTATATTAGATGGTCAAGGTAATTTGATAGCTGAGTATACAGAAGATGGAACAGGTTTTAATGAATTTAAGACAGGCTTAGAGTTTTCAGCTATTCAAGATACTTTAACTTATAAAGATAAGACTTATATTAATAGAATTACCCTAAGTGATTCATCTTATGTAGATATCGCTTCATGTAGTATAAATGATTATATTGCGATTGCCTATAGGCATACAAAGGCAGCTTTTGCGGATAAGTCTGTTTTATCTGTTCAAAGTATTTTAAATGGTTTAACTACTGAAGCTAATGGAACCATAATGATTGTCAATGATAAAACAATCATTGCCTCTAATGAGCCATCTTTAATTGGCTTAGATATTTCTGAATCTAACTTTTTAGCTGGTGTTAGATACAACAATAGTGCTAATACGCTTGTTAAAACAGCTAGTTTAACTGCAGGGGCTGATGTATATGGTATGTATAGTCATGGTAGAGATAACTATGTTTATGCTTACTTAAAAAGGTCCGATGTTTTTGTGACTACTAATAGAAATGCTGTTGCGATACTTTTGATTTATATTGTGTTTGTAACTTTTGTGGTGGTTCTTAGGTATCGTTCAAATAAAAACTATCTTGAACAGCAAGTAATTATTGAAGATGCTTATAAAAGACAACTAGAGGAAAAGAATAAGGAACTAGAGTTATCAATTGAACATGAGGCTATTGCCAATAGGTCAAAAAGAGAGTTCTTATTCAATATGTCACATGATATTAGAACGCCAATGAATGCCATTATTGGTTTTACTTCTTTAGCGGCAACTCATATTGATAATAGGGAACAAGTTCTAGATTATTTAAAGAAGATTTCAATTTCTTCACAACACCTACTTTCTTTAATCAATGATGTACTTGATATGTCAAGAATTGAAAGTGGTAAGGTTAAGATTGATGAAAAGGTAGTACATTTGCCTGATTTGATTCATGATTTAAGAGCTATTATTCAATCAAATGTATCTGCTAAAAGGTTATCTTTATTAATTGATACTATGGATGTCTATAATGAGGATATTATTACCGATCCATTAAGATTAAATCAAGTGTTATTAAATATCTTGTCTAATGCGATTAAGTTTACGCCAAGTGGTGGTACGATATCTATTCAAATTATTCAAAAAAATACTGGTATTAAAGATATAGCTGACTATGAGTTTAGAGTAAAAGATACTGGTATTGGCATGTCTAAAGAATTTAGAGAACATATCTTTGAAGAATTCGCAAGAGAGGAGACTTCAACTGTTTCTAGAATTCAAGGAACAGGACTTGGTATGGCGATTGCTAAGCGAATTGTTGATATGATGGGCGGCACAATCGAAGTTAATAGTGAACAAGGTGTTGGTTCTGAGTTTGTTGTTAAGGTTAGATTTAAGGTCGCAAATACTAAGAATGAATCAAAGAAAATTGAACATCTTGAAGGTATTAGAGCACTGGTTGCTGATGATGATACTGATTGTTGTTTAAATGTTTGTAAGATGCTTAGAACCATAGGTCTAAGACCTGATTGGACAATTTCAGGAAAAGAAGCGGTAATCAGGGCTAAAGACGCTATTGATCAAAATGATGCGTTTAATGTTTATATCATTGACTGGATGATTCCAGATATGAATGGTATAGAGGTTGTAAGAAATATTAGAAAATTTGTAGGTGATGATACACCGATTATCATTCTTACAGCTTATGATTATACTGATATTGAACAAGAAGCTAAACAAGCTGGTGTTACAGCTTTCTGTTCTAAGCCATTATTTATGTCAGAACTTAGAGAAGTCTTACAAAAACCATTTGCCTTACAAGAGGAGTTAGAAGAAATTACTTATAATAACTTTGCAGGTAAAAGGGTATTGGTTGCGGAAGATAATGAATTAAATAAGGAAATCGCTTGTGAAATTCTAAAGGAATTAGGCTTAAGTGTTGATGTTGTTGAAGATGGCAAACAAGCATTAGGCGCTATTGAAATACATGATGCCGGCCATTATGATTTGGTGTTGATGGATGTACAAATGCCTAATATGGATGGCTATGAAGCAACTAAAGCTATTAGATCTTTACCTGATAAGGATAAGGCTAATGTGATAATTTATGCGATGACGGCTAATGCCTTTGAAGAAGATAAAAACAACGCATTAGAAGCTGGTATGAATGGTCATATCGCAAAACCATTTGATGTTAAGCGATTAAGTGAAGTATTATCAAGTATTTTAAAATAAATATAAACAGTTGTGGTTTGAAGTGATGAGTAAAAGTTGATTATGTCACTACTTCAAACCACTTTTTATATGTTTATTATTATCTATATTTTTATAATGATATACTTCAAAATTTATAAAAGCATAATAAAATAATGTTAATTGGGGGCTTTCTTATGTCAAATATCTTGAAGAAAATATTCTCTTTACCACTATACTATATACTTTCATACTTAATGATGATTGTTGGTGCTAATATAGGGGTGTTAGTATATGTTGTTGATGCTATTTGGCCAAGTTTAATAAATAATGATGCTTGGATAACTGGTGAAGTGTATCTTTATTTTTGGGGAATTTGGTTAGTTTTCTTTTTATGTTTACTTATTAAGATTAACAAACCATTAATTAATGCGGTTAGTAAGAAAGCTAAGGGCAATACAATCAAATTTTTTATAATTGGTGTTTTGATTGGTTTTGGTTTAAATGGTATTTGTGCTTTAACCGCATTACTTAATAAAGATATTCATTTATACTTTAATACTTTTAATCCGATTACTTTTATACTTTTATTTATTGTGGTATTTATTCAATCTTCGGCTGAAGAATTGGTTACTCGTTGTTTCCTTTATCAGCATTTAAGGCGATTATATAAAAGTCCACTTGTAGGTATTATTGGTAATATTTTATTATTCGCATTACTCCATCTTTGGAATACTGGAATAAGTCTAGTTTCTTTTGTTAATTTGTTAATTAGTGGTTTATTATATACTTTACCTGTTTACTATTTTGATTCTTTATGGTGCGCCTTTGGTATACATACTGCATGGAACTTCACTCAAAATATTCTTCTTGGACTACCAAATAGTGGAATTATTACACCATATTCAATATTTAAATTAGATGCAGCAAACGCAAAATCTAGTTTCTTCTATGATGTTAGTTTTGGCATTGAAGGAAGTTGTATGTCTTGCATAGTTTTAATAATTGCTTGTATTGTTGTAATATTGATTGGTAAGAAGAAGTCTTGGAATCAAGATATATAAAATAGGACTATTAGAATTATTATTACTATTAGTATTGTTAACAATAATTTCTTTATAGTCTTGTTTTTATTTTGATTATATAAAGATAAAGGATCTTTATTGTTTTGTATTCTTTTGGAAAAATTATTAAGCCATTTTATATCATTTGTTGTACATAAATCTTTTTCATTTGCGTCTATATCATGGACAATTTTGTTTCTAAGCCAACGATAATGTTTTAGTTTCTTATAGTCTTTGTTCCATGATGATACTATTTTATTTCCATCTTTATGTTTATTCATTTCA
>CAVBAX010000097.1:0-5550 GCA_963593105.1 Candidatus Methanomethylophilaceae archaeon
AGAAAACCCCTCTAGTTAAGATTGTTCAACATGAGGGGGTTAATTGTTTTAAGTTAAAAGTTTTAAATTATTTAACTAATTCAACATAAGAAGTTAATGCTTCAGCTGGAACACCTGCCTCAGTTGTAAATGAGTAAGCATAATCACCAATTGTCCAATAAGCAACATTAATTGAATCCTCAGCTGTACCAGCAAAAGTAACAGTAGTATCATTTGCCTCTAACGCACCACCAACTTCATACTTATTGTAGTCGCCAGATAAATCAGCGCCGTCAATGCCTAATGCTTTTCTAAAAGTGAAAGGAACATTTAATTCATCGCCTAATGTAACTTCAATGATTTGGCCTTCAACAGCTCTGTAAACACCATCTGTACCCAAAGATTCAGCAACTTCAAATTCAAAGCCAGCAATTTCAGCAGCCTCTTGGCCATCTTTACAATCAACCCAAGGATTAGCTAATTCAAAAGTTTCTGTTTCAGCCACTTCAGGTGTGGTAGTAGGTTTAATTTCTTCTTCCTTGCCAGAACAAGCAATTAAACCACAGATCATAGTAATTGATAACATAATAGTTAATAATTTTTTCATTTATTCTCCTTGATTGTTTCAATTGCGCTAGAAATATTATCAATAATATCGCTCGCGATTAAAGAAGTTTCCCCTATCTTTTCTTTTGCGATATCACCAGCTAAGCCATGAATATAAACAGCCTTTTTAACAGTCTCTATATCAAGTTTCTTATTGGCACATCCCGCAATAATACCTGATAAAACATCGCCACTACCAGCAGTTGCCATACCAGCGTTACCACTTAAAGAAATAAAATAAGAATTTCTATCACCAACAAGTGTATTATGACCCTTTAGCACAACAATACAATCATAAATGTCTATTAGCCTTTTAAAAGCGCTAAAGACATCGTTTCTAATATTAGCGCTTGTATCATTTAAAAGTCTAGCAGCCTCACCAATATGTGGTGTAATGACAAGCCTACACTTTTTAATCATTTTTAGATTATCTATTTTACAAAGTAATCCCAAACCATCAGCATCCACTATTAAATTAATATCTCTTGTAAGCAAATCTTCTAATAAAGGAATATACTTATCATCTCTTTTAAGCCCTGGTCCAAAGACAACAGTATCCTTTTTATTCAAGATATCTTCATCATCAATACATTTAACCATTACTTCATATGGGGCCTTAATTGATACTATATCTAGATTTTTTTCAGGACAAGCTAAAGTAACCAAACCACAACCAGCCTTTAATGCACTAATAGAAGACATAATGCCTGCTCCTGGCATTGAAACATTAGAACCTATTACAAGTACACTTCCAAAATCATACTTATTTACATTTCTTTTTTTGTTAAACTTAAAAGTACTTGGATCAATTACTTCAATATATTCGATATCATCATATTGATTTAAGCCAATATCTGCTATTTCAATATCTCCACAAACATCAACTCCATCATTTAATAAACAACCAAGCTTAATATTGTTTATACATATTGTTAAATCAGCCTTAAAACATATTGGATCATAAGTCCCGTTGGTAGAATCTAGTCCTGTTGGAATATCTATGGCTATTTTTAGGGGTTCGAACCGGTTGAGTTCCTCAACAACTTTAGCTACATCTTCTCTCAAAGTTCCTTTTAAGCCATTGCCAATAATACAATCAATTAAAACATCGCATTTTTTTATATCATTTATATCAGTATTAATATCAGCTACTAATTCATAAAAATATCTACAAGTCTTATTCATCTTGTTTAAGTCAAAGAAATAAAAGACAGATACCATAAAACCATTTTCTTTTAAAATATTAGCTAAACAAAAACCATCACTTGAATTATTAGAGTTACCACAAACAATTCCTATATTTTGAGTTTTATCTACTTTGTTTTTAATTATCTCAAAACAAGCTCTGGCCGCTTTTTTAACCAAAGTAATATCATCGACTCTTAAATCCGACATAGTTCTAGAATCAGTAATAGACATTGAATTTGCACTTAATATTCTCATACCGCAATTATACCATTATGGTAAAATTTAAAAGATGAATAAAAAAATTGAAAAAAAAGATAAAAAAGAAAAGAAAACACCAGTAATTCGCTACACCTATACCAATAAGGTGCACCATTCTTGTGAACTACTTGAATATTTACTTTCAAAATTACCTGAATCAAGAAATACGGTTAAATCCCTTCTTTCAAGTAATAAAGTATTAGTAAACGGAACTGTTATAAGACAATTTAATTATCCACTAGCTAAAGATGATGAAGTAAAAATAGCCAAAAATCCAGTTATCGTAAAACAAGTAGGCAAAAAGAAAAAAGAAGAAATTAAAAAGTTTAATATTAAACCCTATATCGTATATGAAGATGAATACTTTATAGGTATTAATAAACCAAATGGTATGTTGTCGGTTCAATCTGACAACGTAATCGAATCCGCCTATAAATATGTTGAAGAATACCTAAGAAAAAAAGATCCAAAATCAAGACCATATGTATTACATAGAATAGATAAAGAAACAAGTGGCGTCTTAGTATTTGCCAAAGACATTAAAGTTCACTCAATGTTGAAGGGACATTGGAACGATGATGTAAGCAATAGAGAATATATTGCGATAATAAATGGCCAATTAGATAATCCAAGTGGTACTATCAAAAACTATTTAAAGGAAAACAAAAACAACATGGTATATGTTTCAAATAGTGGTAAGCTTGCGATCACTAACTACAAAACTTTAAATAAAAATAAAGAATATTCTTTATTACAAGTAAATATCGATACTGGTAGAAAAAACCAAATAAGAGTTGCTATGGCCAACCTTAACCATCCAATTATTGGTGATGATAAATATGGCGATGGTATTTCGCCTATCAATAGACTTGGCCTACATGCCTCAATATTATCTTTTGTAAATCCAATTACATCAGAACTAATTGAAATAAAAGCTCCTGTACCAAAGGAATTCAAAGAGCTATTTAAATAGGTTTAATTTAAGGAGGAAAAAATGAAATTAAACAAATATATTGATCACACTTTGCTAAAAGCTGACGCCACTAAAGAACAAATCACAAAATTATGTAACGAAGCAAAAGAACATGACTTTGCCTCAGTATGTGTAAACACATGCTATGTGCCTTTATGTGCTGAACTTTTAAAAGGAAGCGATGTAAAAGTATGTTGTGTTGTAGGCTTCCCACTTGGCGCAATGGACACAGTTTCTAAAGCATTTGAAGCTAAAACAGCTGTATCAAATGGTGCAGGTGAAGTAGATATGGTAATCAATATCGGTGCCTTAAAAGATAAAGATTATGAATATGTTACTAAAGACATTGAAGCTGTCGTAAATGCATCAAAACCAGCAATTGTTAAAGTAATTATTGAAACATGTTTGTTAACTGATGAAGAAAAAGTGCAAGCGTGTAAATGTGCAATGCAAGCAAACGCTGAATTTGTAAAAACATCTACTGGCTTTTCAACAGCTGGCGCAACTGTAGAAGATGTTGCCCTAATGCGTAAAACTGTTGGCACAGTATGTAAAGTTAAGGCAGCTGGTGGCATTAGAAGCTATGAAGATGCCATGAAAATGATTGATGCAGGAGCTGATAGACTAGGATGCTCTGCTGGTATCAAGATTGTTGAAGGATCAAAATAAAAATCAATAAATACACATATTAAAAGCCACACAACGTGGCTTTTAATATATTAATCTACATTAATTTCAACATAATCACTTTCAAATATTGTTTTATAAGAATCTAAATCAAAACAAGTAAACTTAAGCTTTAGATTTTCAATTTTCTCAATACCATTTTCCTCAAGTGTACTATCAAAGAATTCTAAGCTATCAAAAGCCTTATAACCATCTTTGATATCTGCATAATAATAGCCATCAATCATATAACCATTAATTGAAGTATCATCGCATGTTATACTTACATTTCTTCCTGAATTATTTTCAGCATAAATTAATACTGACTTACCCCAGAAAGAATCTTCGTCAACATATTTCGCAACTATTCTAATACCATCTTGATTTAAAATTTCACTTCCCCCAATATCTAAAGAAGTATCAATAGAATCATAAGCACTAGTCTTAATAATTGAAGGCTCACTTGCCTCATATATTCTTTCATATGTATCAGGATTTAATAAATAAAACCAAATATCTACTTCCCCAATATTTGAAACACCTGCATTTTCAAGTTCACTGCTTAAACAATAAATTGTTGAATTAGCCTTTTGCCCCGCTGTTACGGTTTCATATAAAAAATCAGTAAGCATATAACCATTTACCGCTAAAGCATCGCAAGACACAGTTACATCACTACTAGAATTATTTTCGATTAAGACCTTTATGCCTTGACCCCAAATAGAATCAGTTACAATTTCCTTTGCGGTAATCACAACATCATTTTGATCAAAGATTACTTCCTCATCAATAGTTACAGATACATCTTCTTGTTTACTAGTAGTATCAGAAGAAATATTTTCATTCTTACTATCACTACTTGAGCCACTGCCAAGCGCTAATAAACAAAAAAGACAAATCACAAGTACAGTTAATAACTTTTTAGAAACAAAATTCATGTATTTAATCCTCCTTCACCTTGTTTTTTAATATTAAGTAGCAAATTATACACGCTACTAATTCAGCAAATATGTCTAATAAATCAAATGTTCCACTAATTATTCCAAAAAGCTGTAAAAGCTCTAAAGTAGTCCCAACACTTATTGGCGCAATTATTGATATTTTTATCGATAATGATTCCTTATAAACATAAGAAAGCACAAAAGCTAATGAATAGGCCCAACAAAAATCACAGAAATAATTTCGAAGTATTTTTGTAAAAACATTTTGTTTTGTATCAATAAAAACATTAAGGACCCTTACAAAATATGTATCTGGACTATAAAACGCATAAATTAAAGAACCAATAATAAGTGGAATTAAAATATTTAGAACATAATATAAATTATTTCTTTTAGACATATTTTTTAAAATAATTAATCAGTTAGATATATCTTTTAATCCTTAGGAATAAAGTTGATAACACTTTCTTCCATCGCTACAACATAGTCTAAACCTGTTCTACCTTGTAATCTTTTATAAGGATCAGTACCTATTAGACTTTTCCTAAATTCAATTAATTGGTCCGCAGTTAGATGGTATGTTACTTTGCCATAATCTCTACCACTATCACTTCCCTTGCCGCTTTGTGAAGCGCCTATATCTTCAAGAATTTTACAATATTCTTTGTTTCTTACACGAACGCTAAAATCACCATTTTTAAGACGTTTAAAATTGAATAGTCTAATATTAAATTCATCATTTTTTACAGTCCATTCCTTGGTTAATTCTTCGTTTTCAAAATACATTTTAGTTGACATGATTAATCCTTTCTTTAAATAAGAACCTTATCGTATAGTATTAATAGCTGATTAAGACAAAGTTTTTTTAATTTATCTCAATTTATTCGCTTATGTTTATAACGATTAACAATATTACTTTTTAACACCACAAATAAGCAT
>CAVBAX010000098.1:0-867 GCA_963593105.1 Candidatus Methanomethylophilaceae archaeon
ATTACTCTATAGATAATCTTTTTTCTTTAATAACAAAGAGCTTTGAAGATGTTTCAACAAATAAAACAACCGTTTCAACATCTTCAAATATAGATAGCGCAATACAATAAAACCACACTATTGTTATAGAAAGACCACAGAGTTGTAATAGCTTAACCACATAAATGATATATCTTATAAAAAACCACAATTTTGTAATAGGTGACACCACACCACAGTTTATGGAATAATACCGTCCTTTTTTGTGTGCATAAAAAGAATACAATTACTCGTAATTTTTTAATACCTCCTGACACATAATACTATGTGATATATAGTAATATGTGTCAGGAGGTATAACATATGAACCTAAAAGATAAGATTAATGAAATAAAAAATCAAATTGAAGAAATAGACAAACAAATTGATAAAGATAAATGGATCGCCTATGATAATAAAGATGCAAGGAAAAACATTTAATGGATACACAACTTAAAAGAGGGAGTTTGGATGTTTGTGTTCTAGCCGCTTTATTAAAAGAAGATTCATATGGTTATCAGATTATCAAAGATTTAAGCGAAACAATTGAAATCAGTGAATCAACCTTATATCCGATACTTAAAAGATTAGAAAAAAACGGCTATCTAACAACCTACTCTATGGAACATCAAGGTAGACTTAGAAAGATGTATAAGATTTCTGAAAGCGGAATTGAAAAAATACAAGATTACTTATTAGATTTTAAAGAACTTATCAAAGTATATGATTTTATTGAAAGAGAGATGCGAAAATAATGGAAGAATTTTTGAAAGAATTAAGAGAGATTTTAACTTTAAACAATTATGGTGATGCAGATGAAATAATTGAATATTTTAAAGAGTTAATATT
>CAVBAX010000098.1:877-5540 GCA_963593105.1 Candidatus Methanomethylophilaceae archaeon
ATATTAGATTCTATTGAAAATGGTCAAAGCGAAAAAGAGGTTATTGAAACGCTTGGAAACGTTAAAGAAGTCGCTTATTCTATCATTGGCGATAAAAAGATAAAAATTAATGAAGAAACTTCTAATGTGATAAATGTGGAAACTATATCAGCTGATATTAATATCGATACATATGAAGGAAATGAAATAAATGTCGAATGTAACAGTGATAAGTTTGAAGTTAAAAATGATAACGGTTCTATTTATATTAATGAAATTAAAAAGCTATTCGCAGTTTCAATTTCTAAAAAAGTCGACATCCTTATTCGTATTCCAAATGATTATAAATTAAATAAAATTAATTTAAGCGGAATATCAAGCGATGTCGAATTGAATGGTGACTTCTTTGTGAATGAAATAAAGATTAAAACAGTATCAGGTGATATTGATAACGCTAGTATTAAATGTAACGCCTATTATGGCAAAACAGTTTCTGGTGATGTTGAATTTAAAGGTGAAGTTGATACATTAAAATTAAACACTAAGTCAGGCGATATCAATGCATGTATCAATGGATTGCAAGAAGATTATCATGTTGAATGTAAAGAATTAGCTGATAAGAAAATAAGCGATAAGTCATTAGTATTAAACTCTATTAGTGGTGATATCGACTATTGTTTCAAGGGATAAAAATATGAATGAAATGTTAGATGTATATTCTGGAATATTATTTAATAATCAAAAATTTGAAAACGGGAATAATTTAAGAATAAATTATGATTTTGATTGTAAAGAATATAATGAATTAAAAGAAAAATATGATTTAAAGAAAATTGCTGGCGATGGTTCTAACTTAAGCAAGAGCATTAATCTTTTACATTTTCTCTCGCCTAGACTTGCTCATTCTCCTTTTTATGATAATCATATTAAATGCAACGCCTTAGATCTTTTAGATTATAGTTTAAACAATAAAGAACATGGCATTAATTGCTTAAATAAATCAAAAATACTTGAGGAGTGTTGTTTGGCATTGGGAATCTATGCAAGAAGAGTTACCATCATGCCTTATTCACCATTTGATCTAGATAATCATGTAGTTGTTGAAGTTTATGATAATAAGTGGGTAATGTTAGATCCAAGCACAGATGGTATTTGTGTAGATGAAAATAGAAATCTACTTTCGCTTTTTGAAATAAGAGAAAAACTAGCTAATAATGAATTTGTAACATATGCTAAATCAAATGATGAATTAAGTGATTTGAAAAAAATTCAAGAAAAATATATTGATATGACAACATATATTTGTAAGAACTCGTTTTATTTTGTAGTAGATAAGGATTCTACTTTTGGTTATACAAACAAAACTTTAACTTTTGCGCCAGTTAATTATTCGATAAAAAACAAGACAATCGCAAATCTAAAGTATCGAATTAAAAACATTCCTGAAGAATATGGCAATTTAATAACTAATTGTAAAAAGAGATTAGAGAATTTAAACAATAGTGAAGAAATAGAAAAAACAAATATCAAATCATTTATTGATTCGCCATACTAATGTTTATTGTTATTTTTAATATATAGTCTATAATTTTTTTTAGGAGAATAGATTATGTTAAATAGTTTTTTAAAATCAAGAATCATTGATGGAAAAAGATTAGTAGAAGAATTATCTAAGAAATATGAATATGTAAGTGTCTTAGGCAATTATGTAAAAACCAAAAGGATAATGGTTACTACTAACACTAGTTCTATTGAAGATTTAGACAATGAATGTGGCTTTGTAATCAAAGTTTATAAAGATGGACATTACTCAGAATATTCTTGCGATGACATTAAGGGCTTAAAGGCTAATACCGTTTTAAAAGCATTAAAAATTGATAGTCCATATCTAGCTAATGTGCCAATGTTGAAGGAAGAAAAACATGAGGAATCATTCTTAAGAGAAGATGAAAAAGTAATAAGTGATAAAGAAATCTTTGATCGTTTAAATACTATTAAGAATTATCTTCATTCAAAAGATGAAAAAATCATTAATGTTGCTACTGTGTTTATGAAAAGAGAAACATCAAAAATATTTATATCAAACAGTAAATGTTTGGATCAAAAATATGATTGGTGTAATACTATGATGCAAGTAGTGACAAGAGAAAATGAAAATATTAAGAGTTTCTATGGTGGAGGATGCGGGGTTAATAGTTTGGATGCTCTAGATGAGCTAGATAACTTCAAAGATGAATGCAGTGATGTAGCACTTAAATTATTGCATGCCGAAAGTATTAAACCTGGTAAATACGAGATTATCACCGATCCATCGATTTCCGGTTTAATTGCTCATGAAGCATTTGGACATGGCGTAGAAATGGATATGTTTGTAAAAAACAGAGCCAAGGCAAAAGACTTTGTTGGTAAAAGAGTCGCAAGTGATTTGGTAAATATGTATGATGGTGCAAGCGCAACTTTATCGGCTGCTTCTTATTTTTTTGATGATGATGGGATAGAGGCAAACAGTACCAATATTATTAAAGATGGTATCTTACAAACTGGTATTTCTGATTCTTTAAGCGCTTTAGAACTCGGCACAACTCCAACTGGAAACGGTAGAAGAGAATCATATAAACGTAAGGTATATACTCGTATGACTAATACTTTCTTTAAAGAAGGTGATAGTAAGCTAGAAGATATGATTAAATCGGTTAAGAAAGGTTACTTTTTATGTCAAACAAACAATGGCATGGAAGATCCAAAAAACTGGCAAATTCAATGTACTGCTTGTTATGGGTTAGAAATAATCGATGGCAAACTTACTGGTAAGATGGTTGCTCCGGTTGTTATATCAGGATATGTAGTGGATTTATTGAGTTCTATTTCAATGGTATCAGATACATGCAAAGTAATAGGCTCGGGAATGTGTGGCAAAGGGCATAAAGAATGGGTATATGTGTCAGATGGCGGTCCATATCTAAAAGCGGAGGCTAAGTTATCATGATGAAAATTAAAGATGTTAATAAATTGCTTAAAGCTAATAAAAAGATTAGTGACTATGAAATTATTTCTACTAAGAAAGAATCTAGTGAACTATTCTTTGTATTAAAAAAGCTTGAGCTTAATCGCGCCACTTCAACCGAAAATATTTCGATTAAGATTTATGTTGATGTCAAGGGTTTAAGAGGAACTAGTACTATCATGGTAACTAGTGCTGATGATGAAAAATCATTAAACAAAAAACTAAATGAAGCTATTAAGAAAGCTAAGACAGCTTTAAATAAATTTTATCCGCTTGCATCTAGTCAAAAGAAAATTGATAACAAGTTAACCAAAGAAGTTGATTTAAATGAGATAGCTAAAAAAGTAGGTGAGGCTATCATTGCGGCTGATCACTATAAGAAAGGCTGGATTAATTCTACAGAAGTCTTTGTATCAAGAACTACACTTGAATTTATTAATTCAAAAGGTGTTAAACAAAAAGAAGAAAGACTTAATATTGAATTTGAAGTTATTCCTACTTGGTCTAATGAAAAAGAAGAATTTGAATTATACAAATACTATAAGTCAAATAAATTAGATGCTAAGGCTATAACTGCTGAAGTTGAAGAAATTTTAAATCTTGCTAAACAAAGAAGCAACGCTGTTAAATTAAGCACGATAAAAATTGCTAAAGATGTTCCAGTTTTGATTCAAGGTGAAATGGCCGATTTAATTGTAAAGACAATTATGAATAATGCAACTTATATGTCTAAGTTTATGCATCAAAATCACTATGAATTAAAAGATGTAGTATCGGATAGCCAGTTTGATTTAACTTTAAAATCAAATATTAAGGGTTGTTTTAATTCTAGAAGTTTTGATCAAAATGGTATAGCACTAGCAAGTAAGAAACTAATTAAAGAAGGTAAGCTTGTTAATAATTATGGTGATATTAGATTTGGTTATTACTTATTAAATGATGTTAGTAAGGTAAGTGGAAACTACAGTGTATGTCAAATAAGCAACTATGATACTTTAGCTTACAAGAGAAAGCCCCATATTATCATTGATCATTTCTCTTCACCACAAATGGAGACTGATTCTGGTTACTTTGGTGGTGAAGTTAGACTTGCTAGATACTATGATGGTAAAAAGTATGTTCCAATCACTTCGTTTACTTTAAGTGGTAATATTTATGATGCTTTAAAGAATGTTAAGTTTTCTAAAGAAGAGACAACAACTAACTCTTATAAGGGTCCAAAGTATTTCATTTTTGATTCATTAAAATTATCTTAAAATTTAGCCTCGAAAGAGGCTTTTAATATGATAAGATTTTGATTATGAACAAACAAATAAAATATTCTTTATTACTACTTTTAATCGCAATCATTTGGGGTTTTGCGTTTGCTTTACAATCAATCGGTGGTGATAATCTTTCTACTTTTACTTTCTATAGTTTTAGAAGTTACTTTTCAGTTATTACTATGTTTATACTTTTGGCCTTTAAAAAAGATTTAAAGCTAAAAGAAAACATATTCTCTATTAAAATGGGTTTGATTGGTGGAGTTATAACTTGTGTTGCATATTTATTTCAACAAGAATCTTTAAAATATACAACAGCAGCAAATTCTAGTTTTATCACTTCTGTTTATGTGGCTTTGGTACCAGCTCTTGCGATATTTTTGGGTAAGAAAACCAGCATTAAGACTTGGGCTTGTGT
>CAVBAX010000099.1:0-5350 GCA_963593105.1 Candidatus Methanomethylophilaceae archaeon
AAAGGAACGCAAAGTATTATGTTGTCGATTGTTAACAACAAGTTTAAATAAGTGCTGATTTTCAGCGCTTAACTTATTTATATTGTGTTTTCCAATAAGCAGTTTTATTAGAACCAACTCTAATAATGTTTTCTTTTTCTCTTAATTTCTTCAGTCGCTTGTTTAGCGCTAATGGATGTAGAACAACGTTTATGGTGCCAAATAAGGCACCAATTTTTATTGTGTTATTTATATCACCATTTATATCGCCGCTTCTAATTTTCGAAATATTTATAGGTACAGAGAATAGGAATTCAAGATTAATAAATCTGTTTAAGAGGCAATGATACGCTTAAAGGTATATGCGTTCTTGATAAAGATGCTTTTACCTGCGCATAATCAAAGATAATGGAAGTTTTATACCTGCGCATAATCAAAAGTAAGCATTTAGCCACATGCATTTATAGGCTTTTAAACCACGCAAAAAGGACTGTTTCCAGTCCTTTTCATATTTACAATATATAAGCAGTTATAATTGAATAATTATTATTGTAAAGTTACAGCTTCAATCTTGCTAGAAGCGAATTCGAATGGCCATACAGTCTTCCATTCTTGGTCTTGAACTTGAGCGATAGCTACAGAAGCATAAGTGTTATCTCTATAGTGCTTTTCTCCACCGATTTCATATTCGCTAGCAAATTCGATTCTTGAATAAGGAAGAACGATCTTTCTACCGCCTTCAAATTCACCATCGATAACTAGAGTTGATAAAGCATTCTTGATAGCTTCACCATCAGTAGAACCAGCAGCTTCAATAGCAGCCTTGAATAACCATACTACTGTATAAGATTCAGCAGAGTGACCATTCATGTTTACACCATACTTTTCTAAGAATTCAGCATTGATTTCAGAACCGTTTGTTAAATCTGAGTTGAATTCAACAACA
The DNA here is from genome assembly GCA_963593105.1 of Candidatus Methanomethylophilaceae archaeon. Taxonomy (GTDB): domain Bacteria; phylum Bacillota_I; class Bacilli_A; order Erysipelotrichales; family Erysipelotrichaceae; genus Colivicinus. Next base: position 926 of record CAVBAX010000099.1, read on the forward strand.
GAAGCAACACCATTAGCAGCAGCACCTAAGTTAGGAATAAATGAAGCATCAGTGAAACCATTAGCCTTAGCAACGATCATCTTTGGAGTATAGTTTTGTTCCTTTAAAGTTTGAATGAATAAAGTAGCATCACCAATGTATGAGTCACAAAGGATAGCATCTGGATTAGCTTGCTTTAAAGCTAATACTTGAGAAGATAAGTCAGTTGCATTTGAACTATAGTCAACTTCTGCAACTACTTCTAGACCATAATCAGCAGCGAATAATTCAACACATCTGATTAATTCTTGTCCGATAGCAGCTCTATCTGTAAAGATTGCAACAGTCTTAATTTCTTCACCAGTTTGTTCCTTAGAATCAACTAGATACTTTAACATATCTTCAACATATACAGAGTTTAAAGGGCAAAGACGGAAGAAATAATCATAGTCCTTGTGATCTTCATCTGATAATCTATCAAGAGTTGAAATAGCAGTAATCATTGGAACACCATATTGTTGACAAACTTGAGCAACAACTTCAGTTACAACTGACATATGGCAACCCATCATTACATTTACATGTTCTTGAGTAATTAAACGTTCAGCTTCAGACTTACCAGTAGCAGCATCACCAGCATGGTCACCTCTTACTACTTCAAGCATCTTGCCATTAACGCCACCCTTAGCATTGATTTCTTCAACAGCGAAATCAATACCACGAAGGATGTTTTCACCAATTGCAGCATTACCGCCACTCATTGCATAAATTGTACCGATCTTAATTGTTTCAGAAGAATCAGTACTATCATCGCTTGTATCACTTGAATTTGAATCACTAGATGAACATCCAACTAATCCAAATACCATGAATAAAGCAACTAAAATTGTTAAGATTTTTTTCATGTTCTCCCCTTTTGTACATTATGTACAACTAAAAATTTTCTTTTATTAATTTAAAAACTATCAACTGCCAAAATAGCTTTAAATTACAACTAAATGCCAAGATATGCTTTCTTGACGTGCTCGTTTGCTGATAACTCTTCGCTACTTCCTTGTAAAGCAACTTTACCATTTTCAATAACATAGCCTCTATCAGCACAAGCTAAAGCTTTTGTGATATCTTGTTCTACTAATAGAACTGAGATACCACTTTCTTTTACTAGAGTTTTTGATACTTCCAAAATATCATCTACAATATTAGGAGCTAAACCTAAAGAAGGTTCATCTAATATCAATAATTTTGGACAACCAATTAGTGCCCTAGCAACCGCAACCATCTGTTGTTCACCACCAGATAAAGTACCAGCGGCTTGATTTTTTCTTTCTCTTAATTTTGGAAACCAGTTATAACACTTTTCTAAATTTTCACTAAAATGTTCCTTTGTATATGCATTAAATGCACCAAGTTCAAGATTTTCCAAAACTGTCATATTTGTGAATAATTGTCTACCTTCTGGCACTTGTACAATGCCTGCATCTAGTGTTGCTCTTGTACTTTTTTTAGCTAAATCCTCGCCATTGAATACAACTGAACCAGAACTTGGCTTAAGCATACCAGTAATAGCTCTAACCATTGTTGTCTTACCAGCACCATTAGAGCCAAGTATCGCAACAACCTCACCATCATTAATTTCAAAATTAATATCCCATAAGATATTTACGGCACCATAGCCGGCATTAAGACCCTCAACTTTAAGCATCTTTATCCTCCTTTTTAGTACCTAAATATACTTCCATAACTACAGGATCATTCATAACTTCCTCAGGTGTACCCTCAGCAATCTTTTCACCATGGTGCAATACAATAACCTTTTCACATAGACTAACAACAGCCTTCATGATATGTTCGATAAGTAGAATTGTTACACCAGATTCATTAATCTTTCGAATTAAAGCGATTGCTTCTTCAGTTTCTGTAGGGTTTAAACCCGCCATATTTTCATCTAAGAACAACACTTCAGGCTTTGTAGCTAGCGCTCTAGCCATTTCTAGACGCTTTTGGTCTGGAGTTCCCATATCCTTAGATAAAACATGTCTTTTTTCATATAAGCCAGTAAACTTTAGAACTTCCATAGCTCTTTCTCTAGCTTCATCTTTATTTTTAGCAGCTGCATGTCCAAAATATGATGCTGCAATAACATTATCCAAAACACTTAAATTCTTTAAAGGTTTCATGATTTGGAAAGTTCTAGCAATTTTCATATTTGTATATTCATATGCACGCTTACTAGTAATATCTTCGCCATTATAATAAATCTTTCCTTCGGTTGGTGGATAGTAACCACAAATCATATTGAATGTAGTTGATTTACCAGCACCATTTGGTCCAATCATACCAGTAATAGAACCCTTTTCTACTTGGAAAGAAACATCATTTACAGCAGTAATACCCTTAAAACGCTTTGTAATACCACAAACTTCTATAATTGGTTTTTCTGCCATATTAAGCCTCCTTCTTATTCTTTAAAGATTCATATTCTTCAAGAACTTCAATAGAAGGTTTCTTTAAGATTTTATCTTCAATAAACTTTTTAAATTTAGATGTATGATACCAACCTAAGATTCCAGAAGGTCTAAATCTAATTACAACAAGAAGCACAACAGCATACATTAACATGTTGATACCAGGAAGTACACTTGCATAATTAGCTCTTAAAACTTCAGAAAGTGGAATCATAATAAGACCACCAATGATTGGACCCTCAATATAAGCAGCACCACCTACAACAGCAGGTAATACGATTTCTGTTGACTTAGATAAAATCATAATATCTGGGTCAATATATCTAATATAACTTACATAGAAGAAACCAACAAAACCTGTAACAAGAGCTGAAATTACAACAGCAATTATCTTATATTTAGTTGGATTAATACCAATAGCAGCAGCTGCATCTTCATCTTCTCTAATTGTTCTTAGCGCAAAACCGATTTTAGTATTGCCAATGCGTTTCATAATCATATAAACCACAATTAGCATCAAAAGACCAAAGTAATAATATGGAATCTTTGAAGTAAATCTAAATTGAGCAAATGAATCTTTACCAAATGGAAGACCAACACCACTAGCTCTACCAAAGAATTCAGAATTAATGATAAATTGTCTAATTGATTCTGCAAAGGCAATTGAAACCAATGTAAAGTAAGGACCCTTAAGCATGAAACATGGATAGAATACAATACCAGCAACTAGCCCAACAACTAGCATATCAATTAAAACTGCAAGCCAAGGAGAAATACCTAACTTATTAACAGCGATACAACAAATATATGCACCTAAACCCATATAAGCAGCAAGACCTAATGAGTTTTGACCAGTTATACCACCAAGAATATTCCAAGCAAGTGATAAAGTAGACATATAGAAAGTTAATACAAAGATATTAATTACATATGGCGTCTTTACAAATAATGGAATAGCCACAAAAATCGCAATAATAATCGCAAGTACAATAGCACTATTACGATGATATGTTTTTACTTGTTTTTTGACATCCATAATTATTTCCTCCTTAAAATCAACAATTGGCGGATAACCAAGATGACAATAAATGTAATAAACACAATCATGTCACTATAAGATGGACTAATAAATAATGCGCACATTTGTTCAAGTAATCCTAAGAAAATACCTGCAAAGAATGCACCTGGAATAGATCCAAGTCCACCAACAACAACTACAATTAAGGCTCTAAAACCAAAGCTTGAACCAGCTGTTGGATAAATTGTATAGAATTGAGTAAGCAAAGAACCAGCTACACCAGCTAGCGCAACACCTAAACCATAAGTTAATATATAAATTTTCTTAACATTGATACCTACAACTTCAGCACCAACTGCATTTTGTGATACGGCACGAATTTGTTTACCTGTTGTTGTATATTTCAAAAACAAGAACAAGGCAATCGCAACAATAATCAATACACAAAAACTTATTAAACGAGGCAGTGCTATTGTGATAGGACCAATCGGAATATAAGTTTGTGAATAAGATGTTGAAATCTTATAGTAAGTTGAACCAAATAGTACCAAGGCACCATTTGAAAGTAATAAGCCTAAACCAACTGTTAAAAACAATAAGTTAGTAAAACTTTTTGTCTTTAAAGAAGGAGTAATCATTGTAACTTGAATTAAAGCCCCAAGCCCAAACATGATAATCGCAACAATCGGCACACACAAGTAAGGATCGATTCCAAGGAACGTATATAAAACATAAGTCAAATACATGCCCACCATTAACATTTCACCATGGCAGAAGTTAACAATGTTCATAACACCAAAAATGATGTTTTGACCCATTCCCATTAAAGAATAGAATCCTCCAAGCAAGATGCCGTTAACAACCGCTTGTAAGAATATTTCCATAAATTCTCCTATTGAGGTTGTTTACCAATATAAGCTAAGATACCACCATCTACATATAAGATGTGACCATTGACAAAGT
>CAVBAX010000100.1:0-5343 GCA_963593105.1 Candidatus Methanomethylophilaceae archaeon
GGATAATGATAATCTATTAAATCTAATAAATAACGAAGATGTTAGTGGTTTATCAAATATGCTTAATAAAGATTATGGCAAACAAGTTAGTACCATCTTTTTAAGACTAGATAAAATAGAAAAAAATAAAGATAATCCTTTTGATTATTTTAAAGACAACAGTATTTCTTTAATTAATATTCTTGAAAAAGTAGTGCCTGATATTAATGTTGAAGCTAATAACTATGGGCTAAGTAAAGAAATAGTTGATGAAGTAAATAAACAAGATATCAAAGAAGCAGGACTTAAGTGTGAACTTAGAAACTATCAAAAATGGGGCGTTAAATATATTCTTAATCAAAAGAAAGTATTATTAGGCGATGAAATGGGTTTGGGCAAAACCATTCAAGCCATTGCCTCAATGGTTTCTTTATATAATGAGGGTCAAAATAAATTTTTGGTAGTATGTCCCGCTAGTGTCATTATTAATTGGTATAAAGAAGTAAGTGAGAAAAGTAATCTTAAAGTAATTAAGATTTATGGTGATGATAAACAAACAAACTTAGATGAATGGAAAAGTAATGGTGGTGTAGCTATTACTACCTATGAGACTACTTCTTTATTTGATTTGGATGATAACTTTAAATTTTCAATGTTGATTGTGGATGAGGCACATTATATTAAAAACTACGATACCAAAAGATCGATTAATGTAAGAAAACTTTGTAATCATACAAACCGTATCTTATTTATGTCTGGTACCGCCCTTGAAAACAATGTAGGTGAGATGATTAATCTTATTAATATCTTAAGGCCTGATATAGCTAAGAAACTAGCAGGTAAAGAATATTTATTTTTGGCCGATTCTTTTAAGAAGACTATAACACCTGTTTATTATAGAAGAAAAAGAGAAGATGTCTTAAAAGAGTTACCAGAAAAAGAAGAAAAGAAGCAGTGGTGTGAACTGCTACATGATGAAAAGCTTGCTTATTATAAAGCTGTATTAAGTAACAAATATAGTTTAGCTAGAAGAGTTTCTTTTAATATTGATGATATGACTAAGTCTAGTAAGATGATTAGGCTTAAAGAAATTATTGAAATGGCAAAACAAGAAAAACGCAAAGTTATAGTCTTTTCTTTCTTTTTAGATACAATTGAAAAAATATGTAACGAATTTAAAGATGTTTGTGTTGGGCCAATAAACGGCTCTATAAATCCTAAAAAAAGACAAGAACTTATTGATGAATTTACTAATTCTGATTTCAAATATGTATTAGCAGCTCAAATTCAATCTGGTGGCACAGGATTAAATATTCAAACAGCTTCAATAGTGGTGATATGCGAACCACAATTTAAACCATCTATTGAAAATCAAGCAATATCTAGAGCTTATCGCATGGGACAAGTTAGAAAAGTTTTGGTTTATCGTTTACTTTGCGAAAAAACGATAGATGAAAAGATTACTAAGATATTATCCAATAAACAAAAGGCTTTTGATGCCTTTGCGGATGAAAGTTTAGCTTGTGCAAAAGAGCTTGATGAATATAGTTTTGAACAAATCATGAATGAAGAAGCAAACAGAATTAAATCTGAAGAAAGTATAGTAGAATAGAAAACATGACAATTAAGAATGTAATTTTTGATTTAGGAAATGTCCTTATTGATTTTCATCCTCTAGAATATATCCAATCTCTAGGTTATGATTTTGATAAGTCGCTTGAAATATTAAATTCCACTATTAAAGATCAAATTTGGAATGATATGGATAGAGGAGTTTATACCAACAAAGAAGAATATATTAGTGCTTTTTGTGCTAAATATCCTAATTTAAAAGATGAGATTATAAATCTATTAAGCGGTCCTTGGATGGAACATGTAATTAAGCCAATCAAAGAAAATTTAAAGATGATTGATTTAGTTAAACAAAAAGGGTTAAAGTACTATATATTATCTAATTATCCAAAAGATGCTTTTGAGTATACTTATAAGCTTTGTCCATTTATTAGGGAAGCAAATGGCATGCTTATATCATGTAATGTGCTTATGGTAAAGCCAGAAAAAGAAATCTATTTAGCTTTGTTAGATAAATATGATTTAAAAGCTAGTGAATGTTTATTTATTGATGACTTGCCTGCTAATATTAAAGGGGCTAAAGGTGTTGGGATAAATGGCATAGTTCATAAAAATTTGGATGAGACTTATAAAGAATTAGAAAGGTATTTGACATGCAACAATATTTAAATTTATGTAAACATATTTTAGAAAACGGTGAAACTAGAAAAGATCGTACAGGTACAGGTACTATTTCGACATTTGGTTATCAAATGCGATTTAATCTACAAGAGGGTTTTCCACTTTTAACTACTAAAAAAGTGTTTTATAGAGGTATTTTTGAAGAACTTTTATGGTTTTTAAGTGGTAGTACAAATATTAAACCATTAGTTGATAAAAAAGTTGGCATTTGGAATGAGTGGCCTTATAAAGACTATACAAATAGTAAAGATTTCAAAGGCGAAACACTTGAAGAATTTGTTGAAAAAATAAGAAACGATCAAGAATTTGCCGATAAATATGGAAACTTAGGTCCAGTATATGGTAAACAATGGCGTGATTTTAATGGTGTTGATCAAATTAAAGAATTAATTGAAAACATAAAGAAAGATCCTTTCTCTAGAAGACATATGGTTGTTGCCTATAACCCAGCTGAAGTAAATGATATGGCTTTACCACCATGTCATTCTTTATTTCAATTCTATGTTTCAAGTGATGGCAAAAAATTATCATGTCAACTATATCAAAGAAGTGGCGATGTATTTTTAGGTGTTCCTTTTAATATTGCATCTTATTCTTTGCTTCTTGCGATGGTTGCTCAAGTGTGTGACCTAGAGCCGTATGAATTTGTGCACACTTTTGGTGATGCTCATATTTATTTAAACCATGTCGATCAAATACATGAACAATTATCTAGAACGCCAAGAAAACTGCCAAAGTTAGTTTTAAATCCTGAAGTTAAAGATATTTTTGATTTTAAATATGAAGATATCAAGATTGAAGACTATGATCCTTATCCTGCCATTAAAGGAGCGGTATCTGTTTAATGTTTAGTTTAATTGTCGCCTATGATGAGATTAGAGTTATAGGCTATAAAAATACTATTCCTTGGCATTTATCTGAAGATCTAAAACAATTTAGAGCTCATACTATTAATAAAAGAATTGTAATGGGAAACAATACTTTTAAATCTATTGGTAAGCCTCTTCCTAATAGACATACTATCATCATCACTAAAAATAAAAAAGAAGATACAAATGATGTCTCTTATGTAGCTGATTTTGAAACTTTTTTAAAAGAAAACGAAAATACAAATGAAGAAATAATGATATGTGGTGGGGCTAGTATTTATTCAAAGGCTTTACCATATTGTAAGAAACTATATATTTCTTTAGTTGAAGGAAAACATACAGGCGATACTTATTTTCCTAAGTTTGATTTAAATAATTATAAGCTTATAAATAAAACTAAATTTGAAGGATTTACTTTATTAGAATATGAAAAGAGCCAAGACTAATAGTCTTGGTTTTTACATGGGATTCTTACTTATTTAGAACTCTTTATTAAAATTCTACTGAATCATAATCTATTAGGTCTTCATCTTTAATACCTAATTTTTATAGACTTCTTCTTGGCTTATGAATTTGCTAGAATCAAGATTTTCTAAACGTTTATAAGCAACAGCTGATAGCTGAGCGTTGCTTAGTTAATTTATTAAATATACAGTTTTGTTTGCCACCTTAAATATAGAATTCATAGTATCTTTTTTTAAATTATAGCGAATTTGTTGGTAAATACATTATTTTTATAAATACACTTATTAATGATGACTATGCTATAATTATCGTGTTTTAAAAAAAGGAGTTTTTCTATGCCTAGCAAGTATAATTTTGACGAAATAGTATCGCATTTAAAAAGTAGTGGTTTTGTCTACCAAGGTTCTGAAATCTATGGTGGCTTATCTAATTCTTGGGACTTTGGCGTTCTAGGTGCTGCTTTAAAGAAAAATATTAAAGACTTATGGTGGAAAGAGTTTATTGAAACTTCACCATACAATGTAGGAATTGATAGTTCAATTATCATGAATCCTAAAACATGGGAAGCAACTGGTCACTTAAAAGGCTTTGCGGATGCCATGGTTGATTGTAAAGAATGTAAATCTAGATTTAGAGCTGATCAATTAATTGAACAGGCAACCGGTTTAAGTGCTGATGGCAAGTCTTTTGAAGAAATGGACAAGATGATTGAGGAGCATAATATCAAGTGTCCAAATTGTGGTAAACATAATTTCACTGGTGCCCGTGCTTTCAATTTAATGTTTAAGACTTTTATTGGAACACTTGAAGATGCAAAATCTGTTGTATATTTACGTCCTGAAACAGCTCAAGGTATCTTTGTTAATTTTAATAATGTATTAAGAACAAGTAGAAAAAAACTGCCATTTGGCATTGGCCAAATTGGTAAGTCATTTAGAAATGAAATCACTCCTGGTAATTTTATTTTTAGAGTAAGAGAATTTGAACAAATGGAATTAGAATTCTTTTGTAAGCCAAATGAAGATTTAGAGTGGTATAAGTATTGGGTTGATTATTGTTTCAACTTTATATTAAAACTTGGTATCAATAAGGATAACTTAAGAGTAAGACCTCATGATCCTGAAGAGTTAGCTTTCTATTCTAAGGGAACAAGTGATATCGAATACGCTTTCCCATTTACAGATTGGGGAGAAGTATGGGGCATAGCTGATAGAACTGATTACGACTTAAAACGTCATAGTGAATTCTCGGGCAAGGAATTAAATTATTTAGATCCTGAAACAAATGAAAAGTATATCCCATATTGTGTTGAACCATCAGTTGGCGTTGAAAGATTATTCTTAATGATTTGTTGTGATGCTTATGATAAAGAAATGGTTGGCGAAAATGATGAAAGAGTTGTAATGCATATTCATCCAAGTGTTGCACCAGTTAAGGTATGTGTATGTCCTTTATCTAAGAAGCTTTCAGAACCTGCAAGTAAATTATTCCATGATTTAACTAGTGAATTTGCATGTCAATATGATGAAGCTGGTTCAATTGGTAAAAGATATAGAAGAAATGATGCGATTGGCACTCCTTTCTGTATTACTTATGACTTTGATTCTGAAAATGATCATTGTGTAACTGTAAGAGAGAGGGATTCAATGAAACAAGAACGCATTAATATTGATAATTTAAAGGATTATATTAAGGAAAGAATCAAATATTAGTTGATGGTAAGCAAGGAAACAATTGACGATGTTCTAAGAAGTGTGGATATCGTTGATGTCATTGG
>CAVBAX010000101.1:0-5305 GCA_963593105.1 Candidatus Methanomethylophilaceae archaeon
CATTATAAACAGGCATTTGAATATCCATTAAAACACAATCATAAGTATTGTGACTAATTTTATCAAGAGCTTGTCCACCATCGGTGGCCCTATCAACAATTATCTTTAACTCTTCTAAGACAATAGTAATTAGTTCAGCATTTATTTCATTATCTTCTACCACTAGAATATGTTTATTGTTTAAATCTTTAATTTCTACAATTTGAGCTTCATCAACTGGCTTTTCACCAATCTTTAAATCAAAATAAAGAGTGAAAGTTGTTCCCTCTCCTAGTTTACTATCAACAAAAATACTGCCGCCCATTAAATCAACAATGGACTTAACAATAGGTAGACCCAATCCTGTACCACCACTATCTTTTCCTTTAGAAGTGGTTTCTCTTACAAATTTATCAAAAACATGAGGAAGATAGTCTTTAGACATACCAACACCAGTATCAGATACCATTACCTTATAGCTTGCGTAACCTTCTTGTTTACTTTGAAATTCTTTTACATCGATGGTAACTGAGCCATTATTAGGAGTGTATTTAATCGCATTAGATACAAGATTTAATAAGACTTCTCTAAATTTAACTTTGTCGCAATAAAAATAGCTATGTTTAATATCTTTAATGATAGTAAATTTAATATTTTTATCAGCTGCTTGTTTTTCAAAGATTGAATATAAGTCTTTATCAATATCATCGCTATCCCATAATTCTTCTTTTAAAGTAGCATTACCAGATTCTATGCGGGCAATATCTAATACATTATTTATAAGAGATAATAGAAAATTACTAGATATCTTTATTTTTTCAACAAATGATAGACATTTTTCTTTATCATCATAATGGGATTCAATTAAATCACTATAACCAACAATAGCATTCATTGGTGTTCTAATATCATGCGACATCGAATACAAATAATCAGTTTTAGCCTTGCTTGCTTCTATTAGTTTTCTTTCAGTTTCTTTTTTATATTGACCATATAAGAAAGTATGAATAAAGCTGCAGCCAAACAAGAAACCAATGGTATAAGCTGGAAAATTAGAATTAAGCATTTGAATTAAAGAAGAAACAATAGAAATAATACTAAAGCTTAGCATAACAATACTATCGTTCTTATTTTTCTTTATGGTCTTAATAGCAAAAACTCCAGATGAGCCAAAGATAGTCATAATAACAAATAGCCCTACATATTTTAGACTCGATGAACTATAAATGCCTGAACTTGAAATATAAAAGAAATTAGATAAAACAAGGTTTAAGGCCAAAACAACGCAAACAAATATAGCAAATATCTTGCCTAATAATTTAAAGAATTTACCTATTTTTTCTTTTATCTCAAGATAATCAGAAATATAAGCCATCCAACACAAGATAATATAGGCAAGACATAAATTATAAGCCATCGCTACTATATACATAAGATAACTTAGCTTAAGCCAAGAAGTAAGACCCCATAAAGTATCAATTAGAAAAAAGTCGGCTATCGCAAACAAAAATCTTCTATATGGTCTGGCATTTACATAATCGGATTTATATTCTACTCCAAATAAAACATCATAATTTATTAGAATATGAGTTATTAGTGCAATAAAACCAATTAAAAAATATAAGTCAACAACAATCATCTAAAATAAACCCACAATATTCCCTTTTTCGTCTATATCGATTTTATCAGCAGCTGGTGTTTTTGGTAAACCAGGAAGAGTTAATACATTACCTGCATATACCACAATAAATTCAGCTCCTGCAGCAATCTTTAAGTTTTTAACTGTAAGAGTAAAATCACTTGGTGCACCTAATTTTTTAGCATCATCAGAAAACGAATAAGGTGTTTTAGCAATACAAATAGGTAAATTTTCATAGCCTAATTCTTTAATTAATTCAAGCTGTTTTAGGGCTTCTGGACTATACTGCACACTAGCACCATGATATATCTTTGTAACTATAGCTTTAATCTTTTCTTCAATACTTAAATTTAAATCATAGGCATAAGTAAAATTATTATCTTCTTTACATAGGTTTACAACTTCATTAGCTAGTTCTATCCCGCCTTCACTACCCAAAGCATGAACATCAGTCAAAATAGCCTTAACACCTAATTTTTCGCATTCTTTTTTTACAATTTCAATTTCTTCATTGTCATCAGTTTCAAAATGGTTTAATGCAACACATACAGGTAAATGATATACATTCTTAATATTATTTATATGTCTAATTAGATTTGGTAAGCCCCTTCTTAAAGCATCTACGTTTTTTTCTTTTAAATTATCTTTTTCAAGTCCGCCATTATATTTAAGCGCTCTTAAAGTAGCGACAAGCACAACGCAACTTGGTTTTATATTAGCTTTGCGACATTTGATATCTAAAAACTTTTCAGCACCTAAGTCTGCACCAAAACCAGCCTCAGTAATAGTATAGTCAGCTAAAGACATGCCAAGTTTTGTGGCAATAATCGAGTTACAACCATGAGCGATATTAGCGAATGGTCCCCCATGTATTAGGGCAGGATTATATTCAAGTGTTGAAACTAAATTTGGATTAATAGCATCCTTTAATAATACCGCCATAGCTCCATTAGCATTTAAATCACTAGCTCTAACTGGTTTATTATCATAGCTATAGGCAACTATAATATTTCCTAATCTTCTTTTTAAATCAGATAAATCTTTTGATAGACAAAGAATCGCCATAACTTCACTTGCGACCGTAATCTCAAAACCATCATTTCTTTCAACGCCATTAGTTTTTCCACCAACGCCATCAATTATTTTTCTAAGTTGCCTATCATTCATATCCACACATCTTTTAATAACAACTCTATTGATATCGATATTTAATGTGTTGCCTTGATAGATATGATTATCTAAAAGTGCACATAATAAATTATTAGCTGCACCTATCGCATGAAAGTCGCCTGTAAAATGTAGATTTATATCTTCCATCGGACTAACTTGAGCATAACCTCCGCCTGTTGCTCCACCTTTTATACCAAAGACCGGGCCTAAAGAAGGTTGCCTTAAACAAACAATAGCTTTTTTGCCTATCTTATTTAAAGAATCGTTTAAACCAATGGTAATGGTTGTCTTACCTTCGCCAGCAGGTGTTGGATTAATGGCACTTACTAAAATCAATTTACTATTTGGATTATCTTTTGTCAGATGATAATCAATCTTAGCCTTATATTTGCCATAGTATTCAACATTTTTTTCATCAATGTTAAGAGAATCTACAATTTCACTTATTTTTCTTTTTTCTGTTTTAGCCGCAATTTGTAAATCATTCATATATATCCCCTTAAATAATTATTCCATTTAAATGATCAATTTCATGTTCAATAGTTTCAGCTATAATCCCACTATATTCTTCTATATGTTTGTTAAATTCAAAGTCATAATATTCTACTTTAATTTTCTTATGTCTTTTACATTCTCTAATTCCACTTAAAGATAAACAACCTTCTTTTGTAGAATATTCACCAAATTTAGAGATGATTTTAGGATTAAACATCACTACATCAACAAGTCCCATATTAACCACAATTATAGCTAAATTCAAACCAATCATGTTAGCTGCCATACCGATACATTCATTTTTATGGGCCTTTAAAGTATCAAGTAAATCATAGCCTACTTGAATATCGTTTTTGGTTGCTCTATTGGCCTTCTTCCCTAAAAAGAAAACATCTTTACAAATTGGTTTTATCATATTCACCATTATAATTTAGAAAGTTTTTCTAAGAACATAAAGATTTGAATTCGCAATAAAAAACCATTACCGATGATGATAATGGTTTATATTTAACAATTATTCAAGTTCAAAAGCACCTGTATATAGTTGATAATATTGCCCCTTCTTTTCAAGAAGCTCTTCATGAGTTCCTCTTTCAATGACTGAACCATGATCTAATACCAAAATAACATTAGAGTTTTTAACAGTTGATAATCTATGAGCAATTACAAATACGGTTCTACCATTCATTAAGGCATCCATACCTTGTTGAACAATTTGTTCGGTTCTTGTATCAATTGAAGAAGTTGCTTCATCTAGTATCATAACTGGAGGATCCGCTACTGCTGCACGAGCAATTGCCAATAATTGACATTGACCTTGTGATAAAGAAGAGCCATCGCCATGTAACATTGTGTTATAACCTTCTGGTAATAATTTGATGAATGAGTGAGCACCAGCAAGCTTAGCGGCAGCTATACATTCTTCATCGCTGGCATCAAGTCTACCATATCTAATATTATCCATTACAGTACCAGTGAATAAGACTGTATCTTGTAAAACAATGCCAAGTGATTTTCTAAGTGAAGACTTTTTAATCTTATTGATATTTATGCCATCATATCTAATCTTGCCATCAGCAATATCATAAAAACGATTAATTAGATTTGTAATAGTAGTCTTACCAGCACCAGTTGCCCCTACAAAGGCAATCTTTTGGCCGGGTTTGCCATATAGTGTGATGTTATGAAGAATTTGTTTATCAGGACTATAGGCAAAGTCTACATCGGCAAATCTTACATCTCCCTTAAGTTCGCTATAAGTTAAAGTTCCATCATGATGAGGATGTTTCCAAGCCCAAATGCCAGTTCTTTCTTGACATTCTTTCAGTTCGCCATTAACCCATTTTGCGTTAACTAAAGTTACATAGCCTTCATCTTTTTCGCTTTCTTCATCCATTAATTCAAAGATACGCTTAGCACCTGCTAAACCCATGACAATAGAATTGATTTGTGGTGAGATTTGTTGAATATTACCAGCAAATTGACGAGACATGCCAAGGAAAGGCACAACAACCGCAATTGAAAATGGCAAGCCAGAAACCGAAATATTAGGAATATTTAAGTCCATAAATAAGCCCCCAGCAACCGCAACAAGCACATAAACAATATAAGATACATTGTTTAAAATCGGCATCAAAGTATTTGAATACTTATTAGCTAAATAAGCTGATTCATATAATTTATTATTTACTTCATCAAACTTTTGTTTAGTTTCATCTTCATGATTAAATACTTTGATTACCTTTTGACCATTAATCATTTCTTCAATAACACCTTCAGTTTCTGCAACATTTTTTTGTTGAGCCATGAAATATTTACTTGATTTACCACCAATATGTTTAGTTATTAACAGTGATGCAATAGCTCCAAGAATAATAACCAAAGCCATATTAACAGAATAATAAAACATAATACAAAGTATTGTCACTAAAGTAATGGCTGAAATCATAAGCTGAGGGAAACTTTGAGAAATCATTTGTCTTAATGATTCAACATCATTTGTGTAGTAAGACATTACATCTC
>CAVBAX010000102.1:0-5193 GCA_963593105.1 Candidatus Methanomethylophilaceae archaeon
TTATTTGCCAGAAGAATTAATTGCCCAACATCCTTGTGATAAAAGAGATGAATCAAGACTATTAGTTCTACATAAAAACACAGGTGAAATAGAACATAAACACTTCTATGACATTATCGATTATTTACATAAAGGTGATGTACTTGTAAGAAACAATTCTAAAGTTATTCCTGCTAGACTTTATGGCATCAAAGAGGAAACAGGTGCTAAAGTAGAAGTACTTATTTTAAAAATTGGTGAAAATACCATTTGTGAATGTCTATGTGGTAATGCCAAAGCCATAAAAGTAGGAACCATTATAAAGTTCTCTGATAAGTTAAAAGGCGAATGTCTTGAAATAAAAGAAGAAGGCATTCGTATTATTAAAATGATCTATGAAGGTATCTTTATTGAAATATTAGAAGAAATAGGCTTAATGCCTACTCCTCCTTATGTTCATGAAATGTTAAAAGACAACAATCGTTACCAAAATGTTTACGCAAAGCCACTTGGATCAGCTGCTTGTCCTACTGCTGGCTTACATTTTACTGATGAATTAATTGAAAAAATAAAAGAAAAAGGTATTGAAATAGTAGATATTACCTTACATGTAGGCTTAGGTACTTTTAAGCCTGTTAAAGAAGAGACAATTGAAAATCATAATATGCACTTCGAATCTTACTATATGTCAAAAGAAACTGCTGATGCCTTAAATAAAGCTAAAAAAGAAGGAAGAAGAATCATTGCGGTAGGAACCACTTCTACTAGAACTCTAGAATCAGTAATGGCTAAATATGGAGAATTTAAAGAGTGCCATGGCGATACCAATATCTTTATTTATCCTCCATATGAATTTAAAGGAATAGATTGTCAAATAACTAATTTCCACTTACCTAAGTCAACATTAATTATGATGATTAGTGCCTTTACAAGTAGAGAAATGATATTAAACGCCTATAAGATTGCGGTAGAAAACAAATATCGTTTCTTCTCATTTGGCGATTCGATGTTTATTACTAATGAATAATTACCAAAAACAAATCAAACAAATAAATGAATTAAGAGATAGACCAACACTATTACTGCATGTATGTTGTGGGGTATGCTCAGTTTATCCTCTTTTATATTTAAGAAAATATTTTAAATTAACCATTTATTTTACAAATTCAAATATTTATCCATATGATGAATACTTAAAAAGATTAAACGCTTTAGATACTTATTTAAATTATCTAAAAGATGATGAAATTAAATTAGTAGTTGGAAAATATGATTATGAATCTTATAAGAAAATATTAGAGCCCTTAAAAGATGAGCCTGAAATGGGCAAAAGATGTAAGCTTTGTTATAGTCTAAGAATGGATGAAGGCTTTAAATATGCATATGAAAATCATTATGAATATTTTTCAACAGTTATGTCTATTTCTAATCGTAAAAATGCTGACTATTTAAATGAAATTGGCGAAGCACTTGAAAACAAATATAAAGATGTTAAATATTTACATGCTGATTTTAAAAAAGGCGATGGCATAACTAAAAACGAAAAATTAAATAAAGAACTTAATCTTTATCATCAAAACTATTGTGGATGTGAATTCTCAATAAGAAAATAAAATCATTTAATAAACAATCAAACACAATAAAACCCCTTCTAATTAATATTCCAATTAGAGGGGGTTTAAATGTTTTGGCATGCTAATAAAACAAAAACGAATTTTTATTATACTGTTATTATACACTTTATTATATTGTTTAATTACACACTTAATAATAAAGACATTTTATTTCATAAAATAGAAAAGCCCTATAATAGGACTATATATCCTTATAGGGCTTGTTTCATAAGGTTTTTCTTATTAATTATTAGATAACTTTATGTTCCTTTAATAGTTTTTCAACATCTGTTCCCTTAATCTTTTCAAGAGCTTTCTTTAGAACTATCTTTTCACCAAAGCTTAATTCCATATCGGTAATCTTCTTACCATCTCTTAATTGAACAGTTGAATTTAATAGATCTCTTATATCATAAGTAGAACCCCAAACCTCAGGAACACCTCTATCAATATTTAATAGAGTATATACAGCTTCCATACCAGTACGCATTGAATACTCAGTAGTGAAAATTGTATCTCTTGGTGTTTCGGCAAATTGGCCTAAGAATGCAAAGTTCTTTGAACCAGCAGGAACTACATCTGGTCTATCACCATAAGCTCTAGGCATAAAGAAGGCATCAATATAAGGCATCATAACTGGAACGGTATTAGCGCTATTTGTTGCATATTCTTCAATCTTATCCTCAGGTACGCCTAAATGATATAACCATTCTTCACAAATTTCCTTACCTGTACATTCTCTCATTGGTTTCTTGATATAATCACCATCTCTATCTGTAAATAAGCTATATACCCAAACTAGGCAATGGTCCTTTGGTTGTTGTCTAAATTGAGGTTGTCTATTAATAGTCCAAGATAATAACCAAGAAGAATCCTTAACAGTTACAATACCACCAGTAGTAACCTTGCCTTCAAATGGATCTCTTTTACAAATATTCTTAATATAAGGAATAATGTTTTGATCAAGTGTTTCTACAGTTGCAGACATCCAATTTGTAGCCTCAGGATCTGAGCAGAACTTATCAGGATGACCAAACGAAGGATCTTGGGCAGCAATCTTACGCCATAAATCCCAACCGCCACCTTCTTTTAATTCAGTGTTGTATTCAGCTTTACTGTTTTGAGAACCCATTGTAGAATTTTCAACACAACCACCATTAGTGATAAATACTAAATCATTTTCAGTTAAATCAATATGATTTTCCTTACCATTTTCAAGTACATCAATTCTTCTAGCTAACTTATTATTAGGATCACTGCAATCAAATTCAACATTAGTAACATGAACGCCATAATGGAAAGATACACCATGTCCTTCAAGATACTTAACCATTGGTAGAATCATTGACTCATATTGATTAAACTTAGTAAATCTTAAGGCCTTAAAATCAGGTAAGCCACCAATATGATGAATGAATCTTTGGAAGTATAACTTCATTTCAAGTGCACTATGATATTCTTGGAACGCAAACATTGTACGCCAATATAACCAGAAGTTTGACTTAAATACCTCATCAGTAAAAATATCATTAATCTTCTTGTCTTGTAATTGTTCATTAGGTGTAAAGAATAACTTCATGATTTCCATAGCACCCTTATCAGAAATATCAAACTTACCATCAGTATGAGCATCTTGTCCTTTATTTACAGTAGCTCTACATAATGAATAATTAGGATCTTCTTTATTTAGCCAATAATATTCATCTAGAACTGATACACCTTCAGTTTCGATTGAAGGAATATCTCTAAACAAATCCCACATTACTTCGAAGTGGTTGTCCATTTCTCTACCACCTCTCATAACATAACCTACATTTTCAAATTTGTAACCATCGCAAGCACCACCTGCAAGTTGTCCCTTTTCTAAAACATGAACATGTTCGCCTTTCATTTGGCCATCTCTTACAAGATAACAAGCAGCTGTTAAAGCAGCTAAACCACTACCTACAATATATGCTGACTTTTGATCAACGCCTTCAGGTTTCTTTGGATGAGCGAATGCTTCATAATTTCCACTAGAGTAATACATAACATTTACCTCCTACTCTTTACACTTCTAATATATTTTTATTTTCAAATACTTTATATAAACAAAAAAAGGCATTTGTTTAATATTTAAACATCAGCCTTCATGTGTATAATTTTTTATCAAATCAACTATTTTGATTAATTGTATCAATTCTTAGCCTATTTAAAGCATCCTTGATATTGCCTTGTATCGTTAAAGATAACTTATCAACTATTAACTTAGGATCTTGCTTCATACCATCTTTAATCCACTCTAGCATCAATCCCACAAAAGCATACTTATAAAAATTAGCGATAAAATACCTATCTTCTTTAAGTATAGACATGCCCTGAGCTTGTTCTTCAACAACATCTTCCAATAATTTAAAAGTAAGCTTATATAAGTAATTTTCTACTTGTTCCCTACTTACTGAATTATATACATTTTCAATAAAAGGTTTATTTTCCTTAACAGCCTCAAATATATTTAAATAACCCTCTTGCCAAGTATTATATGTTTTCTTACCCGACAAAGCCTTAGAGGCATCTTCAAGACAACTCCACTCTACTAAATCATAGATATCTTTAAAATGATAATAGAAAGTCATACGATTAATACCACAATCCTCTGTGATATCACTTACCGTAATCTTATTTAATGGTTTTTGAAGTAATAGTTTCTTCAAAGATTCTTCAAGAGCTTTCTTAGTTATTTGTGACATATTTATTCCTTATTAGGACTTACATCAATTGTTGAATCAGAATCATTAACATCAATTCTAGTAAACTTGGCTTCTGATTTATTATCAGGACTTAAATCAGTAGGGTTCGAACCAGTGGGATTCGAATCCCGATTAGGCTTTACATCAATAATAGGAGCATCATCTTCTTTAACTTTGGCTCTTTCGTATTTACTTTTTAAAATAGCTAAATAAATATTAGATATAAAATCTGTTAGGCCTGCAAAAAACAAGCCAATACCAGCACTAATATATAATAAACGATAATCTAAAATATAGAAGAAATTAATGATTACAAGAGCTCCAAGTCCAATGCAGATAATCATTAAAATCATATAAGTGCCAAATAAATTAGAACCAATCTTTTTTGCGTCAATAGCGTCTTGTATCTTTAAAGCACCAGATACAATAATCGCAACACCTAGGGCAACCGTTGTAATATCCGATAAAGAATATTTGCATATAAGCACAACAATAGCTAGAACTAACAATGTGCATCCTAATATAAAATCATTGCGTTTATATCTTTCATCAATTTTAATAAGACAATATCTTACAATCTCAAAGATACCTGCAATGCCAAGTCCATAACCAAGTATAGTAATTACAAGTTCAACGCATACTGAACCCTTTGTGATTAACATATAGCCTAATACCATATATATAATATTTACAGCTAACATGATTTTTTTAATAGATTTAAAGAAAGTCATAAAAACATTCCTCCTAACTAACCTTATTATATAGGAAATGCAAAAGTAAAAAATAGTGAAAATAATAAAAATAAGTATTGAATATAAATTTTATTCATAGTATCATGGTAAGGCTTAAGGATCCTAAATGGATCTATATAT